>JACQOS010000086.1 GCA_016202425.1 Chloroflexota bacterium | reverse complement strand
TCGTTGTTCAGCATCGCTCCCACCGTCACCACCAGGCCGCCGAGGAAGGGCAGCGTCACCTGGGCCCACCCGGCGCGGCTGGCCGGGGACTGGGTTGAGGCGGGGTTCAGCCGCCACTCGCTGATGGCCATGCCAGCGAGGATGAGATAGCCCACGATGAGAGGAACGGGATGGCTGCCCAGGATCTCCTCGGGCAGGAACCGGAGGCCGCCTTTGAGCCAGATTCCGAGGATCACCCCCAGCGCCGCCCCGATGGTCAGGGTGGTGGCGGCCCCCAGGAGACCCAGGTGCGGCGTGCTGAGAGGGACGCGGCGGCTCTGGGCCACCACCCAGACGAAGAACCCGACGATGGCAATCAAGGTCACGCTGCCGCCAATCAGCCGCGCCGTCAGGTTGCCGCTGTAGAAGGCGATAACGTAGAAGGCGATGGCGACGGTGGCGGCCCAGCTCAGAGGGCGCGGCGACCGGGCCCGCCAGCCGCTCAGGGGCTGCCGCTCGGAAAAGAGCCACAGGCATGCGGCGAAGAAGCCCAGGGTAATCCATCCCAGGGTGCCTGCATGCACGTGGGCCAGCAGCGTCCTGCGGTCAAAGTCAATGACGTCCAGGCCGTTCAGAATGCCGACGATGACCGTGACCAGAAAAATGGCCATGGCTGCCTGCAACAGCAGCCTGACCTCGGCGGCAACGGGGCTGGCTACCTTCCCTGCCTTTGCCATCCTTCGTATCTCCTTTCGAGCTTTCGCCTATCCCCGAAGGCTTCTTTCATGGCGCCGTTGACTCCTTCGCCGGCAACGATGTCAAATAGCGCCAGATGGCCCCAACTCCTCATCGGACGGACCCAACACCCGGGATGCGACGAAGACCACTCCCAGGACGAGGACGAGCACGGCCACGCCCAGCGTGAACCAGGCGGGCCTATCCATGGGGAGCCTTGGTGAGGGTGGCGCAGGGACGGAGGTCGGTGCCGAGGCCCAATTATACCTTCCGTCGCCGATGCGTCAATGCCGCCCTGGAGTCAAGGGGTCCAGCCACAGGACGCGTCTGTAGCGGCGGGTTCCATCGTAGCCAGGGGCTGTCCACCTGTCATGGGGGCGGCGTCCCGCGTCCCGGCGTGCCCAGGACGCCGGTCCCGGTCTGATGACGGAGTCTGGCTGAAGCCCGAAAAAGGGCCAAGAGGGGCCCGACGCAAGCCGGGCCTCGCTAGCCCTCGGCCAGGCCGCGGATATAGCGGTATGCGGCAATGGCGGCCGTGGCACCATCCCCCGCCGAGGTGACTACCTGCGCTGCGGAGTGTTGACGGATGTCCCCTGCGGAGAACACGCCTGGCACGCGTGTCCTCATCCACAGGTCCACGGGGATGTGGCCCGCATTGTCGGTTCCCAGGAGGTCGCGGAAGGGACTGGTATTGGGCTCCAGGCCCACGGAAACGAACACCCCGACGGCCGGCACCTCGGACGTCTCCCCAGATCGGACGTCCCGCACCCGCACGGCGCGGACGCCCTCGTCGCCGCCCACAATTTTCGTGACCTCGGTCCAGGGGCGCACCGTGATCTTCCCGTGGCGGCGCACCCGCTCCCGGAGGACGTGCTGGGCCGTGAGGTTCTCATCCCGGCACAGAACGATGACCTTCTCGCCATAGCTGGTCAGGGTCAAGGCCTCGTCGCAGGCGGTGTCACCGCCGCCGACCACGGCTATCGTCTGCCCGGTGAAGAAGCCGCCGTCGCAGGTGGCGCAGTACGACACGCCCCGGCCCTCATACTCTGTTTCCCCCGGCACGCCCAGGTGCCGGAGAGTGGACCCTCCTGCAACGATGACCGCCCGCGCCCGGTACTCTTCACCTTCGGTCTGCACGACGCGCCAGTTGCCTTCCACGCGAATGCCCGTGACGTCCGCAATGGTCAACTCGGCTCCGTTGTTCATCGCGTGCTCCTGGAATCGGGCCGCGAGGTCTGCGCCGGGGGTGGACTCCATGAAGGCGGGGTAGTTCTCGATGAACTCTGCGTTGACGATCTGACCACCAGGGAGCACCCGCTCTATCACGATGGTGCGCAGACCGTACCGGGCGCCAAACAGGCCGGCACTCAGACCCGCCGAACCTCCGCCGACGACAACCAGATCGTACTCAGGCATCGGACGAATCCCCCTCCTAGTGGTGTGGGCCGGGTCCCAAGAGGGTCCGGCGCGTCATCAGCGGGCGTTTCCCCTTCAAGTTGCCACCACGCTGGCGAAGGGCCAGCATATTCGGCGCTTCAACGACTGTCAAGCCCCGTTCAAAGGAGTATGGTGTGGTGGTGGGGATGCTCTGAGGGTAACCACCTATTCCGGATAGGCGGCCTTCAGGACTCTCAGGGCGCGCAGAGTGACCCACTTGCTCGGCTGACCTTTCGTTTCTACCTCGGAGGCAGTAAAAACGTGGGAGGTTTAGTTAGGTTATGGCCCTTGCCCCCCCCCGGCGTGCTAGCATTGCCAACGCATGCAGAATCTTGCGTGCGAGTTTGTGTTTACATAATATCGCGGCAGTTGCTGGTTGGTAAAGGGGGGGGGTGCGCAACGC
>JACQOS010000084.1 GCA_016202425.1 Chloroflexota bacterium | reverse complement strand
GTACTGGTACTTATCCTCGCCCATGATGGCCTTGTAGCGCCGTGCGCTCACCGCGCCCTTGAACTGGAGAAACTGGGGAACGTGCTCCTCGTTGTACCAGCGGTTGAACGCCTCCTCCCGATCCTTGGTGATGGTAGCCTTCACCACGAACAGCACGGTGGCCATGGCGAACCTCATTCGCAACGATCATCGCCGTCGCGGACGGCGCCGGCACAGGATACGCTGCCTGGGCGGCTGGGACGAGGGAACGGCCGTCCTCCAATCCTCCCGTCCGGGAGCTAGGATCAAAGGGTGTGTAAAAAGGGAAAGGCGGTGTACCCTTCCGAGGTGGTCATCACACACCTGGGAGGAAGGCCCAGGGGAAGGGAGGCACCGCCGTGTCCGATCAGAGCACACAGAGAGCCCATGAGTCAACGCTGTGCTGGGAGCGCCTGGAGGCGTGGGCCCGGGAGAAGATCCAGGGCTTCCTTCAGGCCCTCCTGGAGGAGGAGGTGACCACGTTCCTGGGCCGCCGGAAGTCGGAGCGCCGAATGGTCGTGGATGCCCGCCCGGGCTACCGGAACGGCCACGGCAAGCCCCGGCGCCTCAGCCTGACGACGGGGACGATTACGGTGCGCCGCCCGCGGCTCCGCGGGCTCGAGGCGCGCTTCGAGAGCCGGCTCCTCCCCCTCTTCCAGCGGCGCACGCGGGAGGTGGGCGAGCTGCTGCCGACCCTCTACCTCCATGGCCTGGCCCAGGGCGACTTCGAGCTGGCCCTGCGGGGCTTGCTGGGCACCGGCGCGCCGCTCTCCCGCAGCTCGCTGCAGCGGCTCCGGGCGCAGTGGGAAGCCGAATACGCGGCCTGGCGGCAGCGCGACCTCAGCGACCGGGAGCTGGTCTACATCTGGGCTGATGGGCTCTATGTCAAGGCCGGCCTGGAGCGGGACAAGGCGGCCGTGCTCGTCGTCATCGGCGCTATGCGGCACGGGCGCAAGGAGATCCTGGCGCTGGAGAGCGGGGTGCGGGAGTCGGCGGAATCCTGGAAGGCGGTCCTGCGCGCCCTGCAGGCGCGGGGCCTGTCCAGCCCCCGGCTCACCATCGCCGACGGCCACCTCGGCATCTGGGCCGCCCTGGCCGAACTCTACCCGGAGAGCGCCGAGCAGCGGTGCTGGAACCATAAGCTCCTCAACGTCCTGGATCAGCTCCCGCGCCGGGAGCACCCGGCGGCCCGGGCGCTCCTCTGCCAGTTGCCCTATGCGGAGACCCAGGCCCAGTGCGAGCGGCTCCGGCGGCAGGTCGCCGAGCGCTACGGGCGCCGGTACCCCAAGGCCGTGGAGACGCTGGAGCGCGACTGGGACCGGATGGTGACCTTCTACCGCTTCCCCCGCGAGCACTGGAAGCATCTCCGGACGACGAACGTCGTGGAGTCCCCCTTCGCGGCGGTCCGACTTCGCACGGACGCTGCCAAGCGGTACAAGCGGGTGGCCAACGCGACCGCGCTGATCTGGAAGGTCCTCCTGGTGGCCGAAAGCCGCTTCCGCCGGCTCGATGCCCCGGAACTCCTGAGCGAGGTCCACCACGGAGTCACCTATGTCGATGGGCTACGGGCGTCCGCAGAGCGCCAGAGGAGGGTCGCCGCCTGATCCATTTACACACTTCTTGACATGAGCTCCCGTCCGGCTTCCCTTCTTGCCTAACCGGAAGACATCTCGCCATGCCGAGTTTTGCCGCCTTGGACTGTCAGCAGGTCGCGGCCAGTACCGCGAGTACACCAGAGAACGTCCCGAGCCAGTAGGAGCTCCAGAACAAGACCTGGTCCAGCCGTTCGACGATGGTGTCTCCCTTGAACGACTGGCCGGCCCACCCCAGGCGGCCTAATGTCGCCCATGCAAAGAGGAACACCGAAGCGGCCGCAAGGGACACTGTGAGCGCAGGTATGGGAGCGGAGGGAAGTAGGCGGGCAACCACCAGCGCGCCAACAACTGCCGAAGCTACAAAGATCATTGCCTTCAGCACACGTGCTCTCAGGAACCGCAAATGATCAGCGACCGCGCCCCGCGCGCGTTGACGGTGGGCCTCCTGGTGCTCAGTGCCGGCAGCCTGGAGCTGCTTGTTCCTTGATAGCTCCAACTCGTAATCAGCGTCAGCAAGCCTGTCTATGAATACGCCTGGCACGATGAATGTGGTCAGTGCCTTTAGCATCAATACGAGGCGCTTCATCTGGCACACCCCCAGCCGAGGGTCGTATCCAGCTAACGAACCGCATAACCCGCAGCAGGCGAGCGCGGGCGTGAGCCCCCTGTGAGACCGCCCCCTGCCGGCTGGTTCATGGCGCATTTGGAGGCGCCTGATTCCTAGTTGCAAGAACCATAGGCCAATGCCTTAACGCCAGTGAACGCCCCCCAGCCAAAGAGCGCCAGGCTGGCGGCTGCGAGGGCCACGGTAATCCGAAGCCAGAGCGTGTGGCTGCGCCCGACGAAGAGCGCTCCTTGAATACTCTCCTGATAGAGCGCGAACTGAGTGAAGTAGGTGGTCAAGTAGGCCAGAGTTCCAGCAACTAACCCAAGTACAAAGAAAAGAAGTGCACCGGAGACGCGGCGGGCAACTTCTGGCCGGACAGACACCTGGCCCAAATACGCCAAGAGAGCGATAATCGCTCCTCCGTTCAGTAGTTGGAGTGTCTTGAGTGCCTGGCTCCCGATTGATATGAGCGACTTGTAGGTCTCGATCGCATGCTCTTCGTTAAACGTCATTCTTCACCTTACCTGCCGAACGACCAAGATAACTGTGATCCCCTCCCCCCGAGCGAGGTCCGTGAGGGCCGTTCGGTTTGTGTAATTCCAACCC
>JACQOS010000083.1 GCA_016202425.1 Chloroflexota bacterium | reverse complement strand
TTGGTGATGTAGTCGTAGGCACCCAGCCTCATCGCCTCCACCGCCGTGGCCACGTCTGCCATGCCGGCGACCATGAGGAAGCAGGCGTCCGGCTGGCTGACCCGCAGGCGTTGAAGCACCTCCACCCCGGACATGCCGGGGAGGCCGACGTCCAGCAGCACCACGTCGAATTGTTCGCGGCTCGCCTCCTCCAGGGCCTGGGGGCCGTTGGCTGCGGCAAAGCAGAAAAACAGGGCCTGGTCCAGCAGACGGCTCAGGAGCTGCTGGACGGCTGGGTCGTCGTCTACCACCAGTGCCTTACCTCGCCGGATGGTCATAGAAAAGTAGTCCTCCCTCTGTGCTCAGGGTCTTCTGCCAGACCAGGGCCGCAGCAGCGCGCCGCAACCTGGGTCTCCTGACGTCCTCTCTATGAACTCATTGTCGCTTGCGGGGAGGGCAGGCACAAGGAACGACACGTCCCACGGGGCATGGACGTTGGTCTTCTTCCTCGGAGGGCCGAAAGGGGCCAGCAGGAGCGAGCCACGAGGATACCAGGGTGCACCCTGGTGGAAGCGGGGTGGTCCCAGGGGCTGGACCCGCCGAGTAGGGGGCTAAGAGCGTGTTTTCAAAAGAGATACATTGGGCAGAAGAGCATCGAGCTGGCAGATGGTGATGACCCCTCCACCAGATTGCCACGCCCCGACTGCGTCGGGGCTCGCAAAGACGAAGGGCGAGCATACCTTGTGGGCCGTCGTTGCGAGCGAGCCCGCGAGCGAGGCAATCTGGTGGGGTGGGGTCTGACCGTTGGCTTTGGAAACATGCTCTAAGAGAGGAGTCTGCGGCTGAACGCCTCCGCCACCGCCTGGGCCCGGCCGCCCACGCCCAGGTAGTCGAAGATGGTGCGCAGTTCACGTTTCACCGTGGCCTCGCTCACGGACAGTTGGTGGGCGATCTCCTTAGAGGGGGTCCCACCGGCGACCATGCGGAGGATCTTCACCTTGCGCTCCGATAGCCCCGGCGGCCGGCTGGCCCTGGCAAGCTCGGCCACCTGTCCAAAAAGCCTGCCGGTGAGGGAGGAGTCCAACGGTGGTTCTCCCTCGGCGGCCTGAACCACCGCCCGCACCAGGTCAGAGAGGGGGGACGTTTTCAAGACATAGCCGTCGGCGCCGGCTTTGATGGCTTCCATCAGGTATTCCTCGCCGAAGGCGCTCAGGATGACCACGCGTAGTCCTGGCAGCTTGGCCTTGATCTGACGGGTCGCCTCGATCCCGCTGATGCCCGGGAGCCGGATATCCATGAGGACCACCTGGGCGGCGGCCACCTCGGGGGCCTCCAGGGCTTCCTCTGCGCTGGCCGCCTCGCCAATGACCTGGACGCGCTTGTCCAGCGCCAGGAGTCGCCGGAGGCCCTCCCGCACGACGGGGTGGTCATCCACTAGGAAGGTGGGTATGGTGCTCAGGGGGGGCCGCCTTCTCCCTTCCTCGGCTGTCGAAGAGGGACTCCAGGTTCCGCTGCAACTCCGCGAGGTCAAAGGGCTTCTCCAGGACGGGGTTCCCGGTAGAGGCCACGAACTCCCTGCTCTGGTGGCCCACCACGTCTCCTGTGATGAAGAGGGTCCGTTGGGCCAGGGAGGGGTCGAAGGCCTGGACGTGGACGTACAACTCCCTACCACTGCTCCCCGGCATCCTGAGGTCCACGATGAGCGCGCCGTATCGGTTCTTGTGGAGGCTCCCCCAAGCGTCGTAGCCGTCCTCGGCCACATCCACCAGGTACCCCAGCCGGGACAGGAGGCGGGACAGGAGGAGGCGAATGCCGGGCTCGTCGTCCACCACGAGGACGCGCCTGGCAGGGGCGTATACGGGAGCGCCTGTCGGGGCCCGCCTAGCCGGCGCTGCCAGAGGCTTCGGGGATGGGGAGTTCGACATAGAAGGTTGCTCCTTTCCCCTCCTGGCTCTCAACCCAGATTCGCCCCCCCTGCTGCTGGACGAGGCTCTTGCAGATGCTCAGCCCTAACCCTGTGCCTTTCTCTTTGGTCGTGAAGAAGGGCTCGAAGATGAGTTTGAGCTCCCGTGGCAGGATGCCTGGCCCATCGTCTCGGAAGGCGACGACGAGCTTCTTCCCGTTCCTGGCGACGTCAATGAGGAGCCGCCCGCCCTGGTGGGCCTCGGACATGGCCTGCTCCGCGTTCGTCACGATGTTGAGGAAGACCTGCTCGAGCTGGTGCTCGTCGGCCAGAACGCGAGGCGGGTCCGGAGGGAAGGAGGTCTCCACCTGCGTGTTGCTGACCCGAAGGTCGTAGGACTTGAGCGTCAGCACCCGGTCCACCACCGAAGGGACGTGGAGCCAGGTCTGCTCGGCCTTGCGCTTCCTGACGAAGCCCAGCAGATTGTGCACCACCGTCGCTGCCCGCTGCGCCTCGGTGCAGATCAACTCCAGGTCCCCTCGGATAGCTTCGGGAGGCTCCTGCTCCAGAAGCAGTTGGGCGAACCCCAGAACGCTGGCCAGGGGGTTGTTCAGCTCGTGGGCCACCCCCGCCACGATCTCTCCCACGGAGATGAGGCGGCTGGTCTCCTGGAGGCTCTCCTGCGTCTGCTTCCACTCGGTCACGTCGTCCAGGGCCAGGAGCACGGCGCCGTCTTCTTCCC
Source organism: Chloroflexota bacterium (assembly GCA_016202425.1). Classification (GTDB taxonomy): domain Bacteria; phylum Chloroflexota; class Dehalococcoidia; order Lucifugimonadales; family JACQOS01; genus JACQOS01. Next base: position 1,246 of record JACQOS010000083.1, on the reverse strand, counting down.
CATCACCTGGGCCCGGCGGCTTCAGGCGCGAGGCGGAGAGGACATACCAGCGGCGCCCCAGGTCGGGATGGTGATAGATGGCCTCCCGTTTGACCGGTGGTGACGGCGAGGTGAGGGCTGCGGCCAGGAGGTCCTGAACGCCATCCAGGGTCGCCACCTCTGGCAACAGCTTGCCCTCCACGCCCTCGGCCGTAACGCCCAACATTTCCCAGAAGACCCGGCTGGCAGCGAAAATCTTCAGGTTCCCCCCCAGGACAGCGATCCCGCCGGGCATGCTGAAGAGCAGTTGCTCGGTCAAGTAGCGGAGGCGCTGGGTTTCGGCCTCGCGGCGCTGCAACTCGGCTCGGGACTCCTCTATCACCTTGGCCAGCCGGCACTTCCGCAGGGCTGCGGAGAGTTGAGCGGCCAGCGCCGAGAGGCTGCCCATCTTCCATTCAGGCAGAGGCGGAGAGCCGGTTGGGGCCAGGCACACGGTGCCCAGGACCTCCTCCGCGCATTGCAGGGGGATGGTCAGCCATCTCCCGCGCGGCTCATCGGTCGGGGCGAGCACCCGCGGGAAGAGCGCTTCCGCAGATGCAATGCTCCTCCTGAGCACTGGGCGGCGATGCGCGGGGGCGCGGGCTCTGGCGGTGCCTGCCGGAAGGGGGTGCACCCTGGGGGCCGATGCTTCGGGGCTCCCCAGGGCGAGCACGCGGTGGAGCTGGCGGTCGGTGCTGCTCAGGAGGTAGATGGCGCCGCGCTCCGCATGGGCAACCTCGAGGGCCCTCGTGAGGCATGTCTGGAGCTGAGCGGGCATGCCATCTTGGAAGGCATCGGGCTCCTCTCCCTGGTGCATGAGCGCGAGGGCCGCCGATGGGTTCTCCGCAATGCTCATGGTTGGTGCTCAGCGCGGGCAAGGTCGGATGCTTTCCGGGATGGGTGCCGGTTCCCGCTACGGCCGTGACGTCAGGCCGGCGCGCTCCGGGTGGCCCGGGGGCCGCGGCCATCTTACTACCACCCGAAGACGCCAGGTCAAGAAAGGAAGGATAACGTTTACATTAAGCCTACCCGGGTACAAGGCAGCGCTGGGAAAAAGCAGCGTTAGCAGGTTGGTGAAAAAGGAGGAGTCCAGAGTCCCGACCTGTCGGGACGGAGCCTGCCCTTGAACGAAGTGAAGGGGCGGGGGTCTGGGGGTGTCCCCCACTGGGCACTGCCCAGACCCACGACTCGCTACCGTCGCCTGTCGCAGGTACGCTGCAACGCTGGT
>JACQOS010000082.1 GCA_016202425.1 Chloroflexota bacterium | reverse complement strand
GGGCACGGCCGAGCTGCGAGAGCTTCGTGTTCTCGAGCTTGAGGCCGAGCTCCTCGGTGATGACCTCGCCGCCCGTGAGGATGGCGATGTCCTCGAGCATTCGCTTGCGACGGTCGCCGAAGCCCGGGGCCTTGACGGCCAAGGCGTTGACGGTGCCGCGCAGCTTGTTGACCACCAGGGTAGCCAGGGCCTCGCCCTCCACATCTTCCCCAAGGATCACGACGTTCTTGGTGGTCTGGAGGATCCTTTCTAGGGCGGGGAGGATGTCGTTGACGGCGGAGACCTTCTTGTCGGTGATCAGGATGTAGGGGTCCTCCACCACGGCCTTCATCTGCTCGGGGCTGGTGATGAAGTAGGGGCTGATGTAGCCGCGGTCGAACTGCATCCCCTCCACGTACTCGACTTCGTACTGGAGGCCCTTGCCTTCCTCGACGGTGATGACGCCGTCTTTGCCCACCTTCTCCATCACCTCGGAGATGAGGTTGCCGATGTCCTCCTCGTGGGCGGCCAGGGAGGCCACCTGGGCTATCTGGGCCTTGCCCTCGACGGGCCTGGCCTGTGCCTTGATGGAGTCGCGGATGCCAGCGACGGCCTTCTCGATGCCGCGCTTGAGGGCCATGGGGTTGGCGCCCGCGGCGACGTTTTTGAAGCCCTCGGTAACCATGGCCTGGGCCAACACGGTGGCGGTAGTGGTGCCATCGCCGGCGACGTCGTTGGTCTTGCTGGCGGCCTCTTTCAGGAGCTGGGCGCCCATGTTCTCGAAGGGCTCCTCCAGCTCGATCTCCTTGGCGATGGTGACGCCATCGCTACACACCTGGGGCGGGCCGAACTTCTTGTCGAGGATGACGTTGCGGCCCTTGGGCCCGAGGGTCACCCTCACGGAGCTGGCGAGGGTGTCCATGCCCTTCTTCAAAGAGCGGCGGGCATCCTCACCGAAAACGAGCTGCTTGGCTGGCATTCCTCCTCCTTCTGGGTCTGGGGACTAGGCGACCTTGGCCAGGATGTCCGTCTCCCGGACGATCAGGTACTCCTGGTCGCCATCCTTGAACTCGGCCCCGGCATACTTGGAGTAGACGACCCGATCGCCTACCTTGACCTCCATGGCGATCCGCTTCCCGCTGTCGTCCACCCGGCCGGGCCCCACGGCGACGACCTCTCCCTCCTGAGGTTTTTCCTTGGCGGTATCAGGAAGGACAAGACCGCTCTTGGTGACCTCCTCTTTCGGGAGAGGCTTGATCACCACGCGGTCGCTCAAAGGTGAGAACTTCGCTACCACACGGGCCTCCTTTCCATGGGTTCCTGCTTTCATCGTAGCGCGTTAGCAGTCACTGGCTTAGAGTGCTAACGGTATGCTAGCGAGCACCGCTGGGGTTGTCAAGAGGGGACAAGAACAGGGCCTTTCAGTTATCCATAAGAGCAGTCCCGGGCTCTTGCACCCCCATCCTAACCTTCCCCCGCGAGCGGGGGAAGGGATTTCTCTCCCCCGTTGCACGGGGGAGAGTCAGAGAGGGGGTGAAGCCGACAATTGAAAGGCCCTGGGGACAAGAAAGCTCTGTGCCGGGGGGGCGAGAGCACGCCGCCCGAGCCCCCTGGCACGTCTCCCTTGACACGTCAGGGGAGACGTGCCAGGATAACCGCGGCCTTGGCCTTGCTGAACCCTTGACGGCCCAACAGGCGGCCCCTGTGCTCAGCCGTTCCCACAGGTACGACACCCTGCACGCCTCGCATCGAGGCCCCGTGCTCTGGATCGCCCTGCACCGTCCTCACGCAGGCAACAGGGTGAACCGGAGAATGGTCACGGAGCTGGGAGAACTCGCCCAGACGGCGAACCTGGACGAGTCGGTGCGTGTCGTCGTGCTGACAGGCCACGGGCGGTGGTTCTCGGCGGGTGGCGAGGTACCTCGGGTGAGTTCGCCTGATAAGCTAGGGGCATTCCAGGCGGCGGGGGCCGTGGCCCGGATTGAGAAGCCGATGGTGGCGGCCATCAATGGCGACGCTCTGGGGCAGGGGCTGGAGGTGGCCCTGGCGGCGGACCTGAGGGTCGCCGCCCAGACGGCCCGCTTCGGTCTGCCACAGGTGCGCGAGGGTCTGCTCCCCTGGGACGGCGGCACCCAGCGGCTGCCCCGGCTGGTGGGGCGGGCCCAGGCCCTGCGCCTGCTCCTTCTGGGCGAGACCATCGACGCGGCGGAGGCCCAGCGCATTGGCCTGGTGCACCGGCTGGCGGCGCCTGAGGCGCTGGTCGCGACGGCAGAGGAGATGGCCAGAGGGATCGCCTCGGCGGCGCCTGTGGCGGCCCGCTACGCTAAAGAAGCCGTGCGCCAGGGGCTGGACCTCTCGCTAGCGCAGGGGCTGCGCCTGGAGGCGGACCTGGCCCTGCTGCTCCATACCACCAGGGACCGGGCCGAAGGCATCCGGTCCTTCCTGGAGCGCCGACAGCCACGGTTCCGGGGCCGGTGAGATGAGCGCGTTCGCCACGGTCATCTACAAAAAGGAAGGGCCGGTGGCCTGGGTGACCCTCAACAGGCCCCACGCGCTGAATGCCTACAACACGGTCATGCGCGACGAGCTCTACCAGGTGCTCCAGGCCGTGCGGGACGACCCGGAGGTGGAGGGGGTCATCCTGCGGGGAGCGGGAGAACGAGCCTTCTGCGCGGGAGCAGACCTGACGGAGTTCGGGACCGCTCCCTCTCCGGCCATCGCCCGGCAGGCGAGATGGGCTCGGGATATCTGGGGGCTGTTCCTGACGGTCCGCCAGCCGCTGGTAGCTGCCCTTCACGGCTTTGTGTTGGGCTCGGGCCTGGAGATCGCCCTCTGCTGCGACCTCCGGGTCGCCGCGGAGAACGCTGTGCTGGGCCTGCCGGAAGTGGGCCTGGGGATGATCCCCGCCGCAGGGGGAACGCAGACCCTGCCCAGGCTGGTGGGCCTGGGCCCGTCCCTGGAGCTGCTCCTGACGGGCCGTCGCCTCGGCGCCACGGAGGCGCACGCTCTGGGGCTGGTCTCGGAGGTGGTGGCGCCCCATGAGCTCCTGCCTGCTAGCCGCCGTCTCCTGGAGGGAGCGCTCCGGGGCGGCCCGCTGGCAGTCCGGCTGGCGAAGCAGGCAGTGTGGGAGGGGTCTGACCTGCCGCTGGACCGGGGCCTGGCGTTGGAGAGGCGCCTGGCCTCCCTGGCGCTGAGCCGGAGGGCGGGGAGGGCCGGGCGACGCCGGCGGGTGTGAAGGCCGTCGGGCGCAGGCCTGGGGCCGTCGCCATGGGCGGGGATGGTAGGATAGGCTACGGGACTCGGCGAAGTTTCGACAGGACAACGTGTGGGAGGCGTAGATGCATACCTCGGAGCTCCTGAGCCTGACGGCCGCCATCGTGCCGGACCGGACCGCCACCATCTTCGAGGCACAGAAGAGGACGTACGCCCAGGTCCAGGGGCGGGCCAATCGGCTGGCCAACGCGCTGGCCCATCTGGGGATAGGGCGTGGGGACCGGGTGGCGGCGTTGCACGTGAACTGCCCGGAACACATCGAGCTCTATTTCGCCACGGCCAGGCTGGACGCCGTGTACGTGCCCCTGAACTTTCGCGTCAAGAGCGACGAGCTCCTGTACATGTTGAACGACGCAGGCCCCAAGGTGGTCTTCGTGGGGCCGCGCTACTGGGAACTGGCGGAATCGGTGCGGCCTCGGGCGACGGGCGTTCGACACTGGGTAGCCCTGGAGCAGCTCCACGGCTCGTCGCCTTTCTACGAGGCCCTGGTGGCGGGCTCCCCAGACACGGAGCGGGTGCCTGAAGCCGGTGACGACGACACGACGGTGCTCATGTACACGGCGGGCACCACCGGGGCGCCCAAGGGGGTGATGCTCACCCACAACAGCTTCGCCTCGTATATCCTGGCCAATGTCACTCCCGCCGACCCAGAGACGGAGGAGCGGAACATCCTCACGGTCCCCCTGTACCACATTGCAGGCCTCCAGGCGGTCATGGCCGCGGTCTACGGGGGCCGGACGCTCGTTATTCAGCGGCAGTTCGAGCCTGTGGAGTGGATGAAGCTGGTGGAGACCGAGCGGGCCCACCGGGCGATGATGGTGCCCACGATGCTGAAGCAGCTCCTGGACCACCCGGAGTTCGCCCGGCACGACCTCTCCAGCCTTCGGGTCATCACCTACGGGGCGGCACCCATGCCCGTGGAGGTGATCAAGGAGGCCATCAGGCGGCTTCCTCACGTCCAGTTCATCAACGCCTTCGGACAGACGGAGACGGCATCCACCATCACCATGCTGCCGCCCGAGGACCATCGGCTGACGGGCTCACCCGAGGAGATCGCGCGGAAGCTGAAGCGCCTCTCCTCCATCGGCAAGCCGCTGGCCGACGTGGAGGTCCGCATCGTGGACGAGGAGGGTAGGGACGTGTCCCTGGGCCAGGTGGGGGAGATCGTTGCCCGGGGGCCGAGGCTCATGAAGGGCTACTGGGGCAAGGAGCAGGCGACGCAGGAGACCATTCGTGGCGGCTGGCTTTACACCGGCGACCTGGGGTACTTCGACGAGGACGGCTACATTTACCTGGCCGGGAGAGCCAAGGACGTCATCAAGCGCGGCGGAGAGATGGTCTCGCCCGAGGAGGTGGAGCAGGCGCTCCAATCGCACCCGGCGGTGGAGGAGGCGGCGGTCATCGGCGTCCCGGACGCTCAGTGGGGGGAGCGGGTGAGGGCCATCGTCGTGGTGAAGCGAGGGCAGCGGCTGAAGGAAGAGGAGCTCATCGAGTACTGCCGGCAGCGGCTGGCCAGCTACAAGAAGCCCGAGTCGGTGGTCTTTGTCAAGGAGGTTCCGCGCAACCCTCTAGGCAAGGTGCTGAAACGCGTGCTGCGGGAGGAGTACGGGCAGCCGATACCCAGCGAGGCAACCTCTGGGGCCGGCGCTGGCCGAGACGCCCCAGCTCAGTTCCCGGCAGGGGCAGGGGCCACCGACGCCACCCGGTCGCGGTCGCGGGCCTCCATGCGATCGAAGAAGAGGAAATAGAGGACCGCCGGGACGGCGATGAGCGTAGCTGCCACCGTGAACGTGGGCACAAAGTCGCCACTGGCGGTGATCAAGAGCCCCGCGACTCCGGCTCCTACGCCTCCACCCAGGTCGAAGGCCGTGTGAGTGAAGCCGGCCGTGGTCCCCCGCTCCTTGGCCACCACGAACTCCATGGAGAGCTGGTTGCGCAGCGGCTGCCCCAGGGCGTAGAACGCGCCACGCACCACGTAGAACACTGTCACCGCGGTCAGGGACGGCACCAGGGCCATGAGCAGTAGGAAGGGAATGGAGGCCATCTGGCTCAGCAGGATGCCCTTGGCCTTACCCCAGTGCTGGGCCAGCAAAGGCGAGACCAGGATGGAGCCTGCCGAGGCGAGGGCCCCAAAGGCGAGAATGGTGCCGATCTCACTGTCGGAGGCGCTGTGGACCTCTTTGAAGAAGACGTTGAAGAAGCGGATGGTGAGGCCAAATCCCGTTCCCACCAGCAGGCTGAGCAGGGCCAGGCGGGCGACGATACCCGCGTGGACGACGTTGCGCAGCATGACCAACTGTCTCAGGTCCTCCACTCGCTCCACCGGCTTCTCCTTCATGAAGGCAAGGGGGAAAAGGGCGACCATGGTCAGGGGCAGAGCTAACACCAGGGCCCCCCGGGCCGCCGCAGGGTCCACGGCGGGCGTTCCCAGGACCACCGCCAGGGCCAGGGGAAGGAAGCCGCCGGCGATGTTCCCGCCAAACCGGGAGAGTTGAAGGAAGGCGGAGTTCAAGCTAAACAGGTGGGGCCGCTCGCCTGGCTCGCTGTTCTCCATCATGAAGGGGGCGCCGGTCACCCCATGGAAGGCTTCGCCCATGCCGGCCATGGCCGCAAAGGCGAGGATCACCGCTGGCTCCCGGGTGAAAAGCAGGCTCCCCTGGGCGATGAGGGCTATGGTGGTGGCGATGAAGAAGGAGCGCCGCCGCCCGAACCGGTCCCCGATGACACCAGCGGGCAGCGCCGCAATCCCATGGAAGAGCATGTTCAGGAGCCAGAAGGTGCCGATGAAGGTGATGGAAAACTCCAGGCGGAGAAGGTAGAGGTTGAACAGCACCGCCCAGATGCCTGTGCCCAACTCCGCCATCAGGGAGTAGGCCAGGAAGAGGCGGGCGTTCTTGCTGAACTGCCGGACCGTGCCCCAGTAGCTCAGGCGCTGACCGTCTCCACCGGCCGGCGCCACTTGGCGGACCAGGAGGGACCGGAGGCCCACCATGAGGAGAAGAACGACGCCGAGAGAGAGGCCTCCCCACAACACAGGCCCGGCGCTGAAGGTGGTGGTCGCTCCATGGTGCTCGTCGGCTCCGTCGGCGAACACGGGAAGCACCATGACGAAGACGGCCAGGGAGCCGAAGGCAATGCCTGAGAGGAGGCCAATGCACTTCCAGGGTGAGCGCCGCTGAGAGATGCAGGTTTCCGTCAGGCGCGTCGTACGCATGCGTCGCCTTCCTCCGTCAAGGGGCTGGTCATTTGCACCTGTACAGCGCACGCATTTTACACGCCAAATAGCGAGGAAAGCAAGGGGAGCCGGAGCATCCTGCCCGCCGCCGGCCTGTCGAAAGACGTGCGGATGACCTCGCGGCCCCGCTCACGCTTGGTTGAGCGCTGCAAGACGCTCTTCGCTGTTTTTCTGACTCAGGACGCTAGGTTGAAGAACCCTACCTCCGATGTGCCTCCGTCGAGACCACGACAGCAGCGAGTACGAGCATTAGCACACCCAGGCCGCATCTACGGCGACGCCGGAGGGGTGCCCCACTTGGCCAGGAATGCGCCGCCTGAGGTGAACTTCTGGACGCGGTGGTTCTTGGTATCCGCCACGTAGACGTTGCCCGCTGCGTCCACGGCGACGCCTCTGGGGCTGTTGAACTGGCCGTCGGCGTCACCGTAGCTGCCCCACTTGGCCAGGAAGGCGCCGCCCGAGGTGAACTTCTGGACGCTGTGGTTATTGGTATCCGCCACGTTGACTTTGCCAGATGCGTCCACGGCTACGCCTCTGGGGCTGTTGAACTGGCCGTCGCCGCTGCCGGAGCTGCCCCACTTGGCCAGGAAGGCGCCGCCTGAGGTGAACTTCTGGACGCGGTGGTTATTGGTATCCGCCACGTAGACGTTGCCCGATGCGTCCACGGCGACGCCTCTGGGGCTGTTGAACTGGCCGTCGCCGCTGCCG
>JACQOS010000081.1 GCA_016202425.1 Chloroflexota bacterium | reverse complement strand
TTGGCGCGCTCCTGGCCCACAACGTATTCGTCCAGGCGGCGATGGACCTCCCGGGGCACCAGGGGCCGGGAGGGTGCGGCGCCTGGCGGTTCAGGGCCCGGCGTGCCTCCTTGCTGGAGGACCTGCTGGCACAAGGCCACGCACTCGTTGCAGATGAGCACGTGGCCCGGGCCGGCGACCAGTCGGCGCCCCTGGCCTGCCGTCTTGCCGCAAAAGGAACAGACCTGGTCCCGGCGACTCCCGCGGTGGAGGGTGGTCACATTCTCCCCTCAAAGGATGTTAGGGGGATTTCTTGGAGACCTCGGCCAGTTGCTTGCCGGTCAGCACCTCGTCGATGATGCCGTACTCCTTGGCCTGCTCCGCGTTGAGATAGTAGTCCCGGTCGGTGTCCCGGGCGATCTTCTCGTAGGGCTGGCCGGTCTGCTCAGCCAGGATGGTCCGAATGCGATCCTGAAGTCGAAGGATCTCCCGGGCGGCGATCTCGATGTCGGCGGCTTGCCCCTGGGCACCACCCATGGGCTGGTGCATGTGGATGGTGGCGTTGGGGAGGGCATAGCGCTTCCCTCTGGTCCCGGCGCACAAGAGCAGCGTCGCCATGCTGGCGGCCAGGCCCACGCAGATGGTGGAGACCTGGGGCCGGATGAGTTGGATGGTGTCGTAGATCGCCAGACCCGAGCTGATGATGCCTCCAGGGCTGTTGATGTAGAGGCTGATGTCTTTCTCGGGGTCTTCTCGCTCCAGGTAGAGCAACTGGGCGACAATGAGGTTGGCCACGGGGTCGGTGATGGTCGTTCCCAGGAAGACGATGCGCTCCCGGAGGAGCAGCGAGTAGATGTCGAAGGCCCGCTCCCCGCGGGCGGAGCTCTCGATGACCATGGGGATAATGTTGGAGAACCTATCCGGTCGTTCCAGCATGTTGCGTGCCTCCCACGTGCTGCTGCTCTGGCGGCTCGGCAGCGCCTTCAGGCGCGGCGGAGGCCGCAGTCCCCTGGGCTATGGCCATCAGCCGGTCCAGGACCTTCCGGGTCAGGATGCTCGTGGCCAGGGACTCGCGTCCTTCGGGGGTGTCCAGGCTCCGGCGGAGCAGCGCTGCCCCCGATCTGTCCGACTCTAGCAGGGACTCCAGCTTCGCCTGGACCTCCTCGGGGAGGACCGTGAGTCCCTCCGCCTGGGCGAACTGGTGCAGGACGTGGTTCCGCGTCAGACGCCGGAGGGCCAGGGGGCGTAGCTCCTCCCGATGCTCCTGAGGACTCTTGCCTACCTGCTGAAGGTAGTGCTCCATGCTCAACTGCTGCCGCTGGAGCGCTTCCTGCTCATCGTGAAGCACGTGATGAATCTCCCGCTCCACCAGGAGGGGAGGTAGCTCGACCCTTGCCTGCCCCACGAGTTCATCCACGAGCTGGTCTTCCAGCCTGCGCTTGGCCTCCTGCTCCTTCTGGTTGCTCAGGTCCTGACGTACCTTGGCTTTCAAGGCTTCAAGAGTATCGTACCCTTCCCCTACGCCTTTGGCAAACTCGTCGTTGAGTTCGGGAACACGTTTCTCCTTCAACTCGTGGACGGTGACCTGAAAGCGGACTCCCCGGCCCGCCAGGCGGCGGTCACGGTAGTCCTGGGGCAAACTGACGGTGAACTCCCGGCTCTCTCCGGGGGCCATCCCCACGAGCCCTTCCGCGAATCCTGGGACAGGGTTGGCGCTCTCCGGGAGGGCCTCGTAGACAACGCCCTTCTGGTTGGTCACCTGCTCGGCGCCGGCCCAGCCGCGGACGTCCATGGTCACCCCGTCTCCCAGGGCCAGGGGCCGACTCACGGGCTCCCAGGGGGCCTGGTCCTGCCGGAGCCGCTCCAGGGCCTGCTGGAACTCCTCGTCGGTGACGTTCGAGGGCTCCTGCTGGGCCCGGATGGCCTGGTAGTCGTTCAGCTCCACCAGGGGCGTCAAAGGAACGGTGGCCTTCAGGGTGATGGGGTCTCGCTTGACCACCTCGACGCTGGGGGCACCGCCCTGCTCCAGTTGGAGCTCCTCCATCGCCTTACGGGTGGCCTCCGGGAGGAGGAAATCCAGCGACTCGTCCAGGAGGCGGTCCTTTCCCAGGAAACGCTCCACCACGGTGCGGGGTGCCTTGCCCGGCCGGAACCCCGGGATGCTGGTGCGCTGGACCAGGCGCCGATAGGACTTTTCCAAGTACGGCTCCAGGTCCTGGGGCTCCAGCTCGATGGTGAGCTCCACTTCTCGCTCGGGCCGTTCCTCTTTTGTGACCTTCAAGCCATGCTCCTCGCCAACGCTGAGCTACGGATCCCTCGTTTGCAAAGGCTCTACCAAGAAGGCCGTGTCCGATAGGGACAGGTGACATGGTGGGCTAATTGGCAATGCAATTGTCCCTTGAGGTCAAGTAGCACCAAGCGTTTTCTTCAACCTTTTCTCGCTGGCCATCATTGACCCCCTGGCAAGATAGACCATGGGCAGGAAAGGCGCTTTAATGAGGGCTCCCACAGGTAAGCCGAACATGGTCACCCGCTCAAAGGTGTTCGTGATGGTCGTCCCGCCAGTCGCCTTTTCCAGGGTGTACGACCAATCTGCTCCGACAGGGATGAATCCGAGGACCATTGACCGCGTGTGCCACGCGATGCGTTGGTTTGTCACCTCTTGTACTGTAGTCGAGTCCCAGGAGGGCAGTTTCAGGGTAGCACCTCGGTTCTTCCAGCGTGCGCCTGCCACGACGGGGCCAGGGGGGCCCTCCTTGGCTCCGGAGACCTGGGTATACTCGGGAAGGCGCTGCGCATTCGTCAGCAGCTGGGAAACGGCCTCTACGGGTGCTGGAACGGTGACCTGGCGAGTAAGGACTGGCATTGAGTCTCCCTCCTGGAGGACTTTTTGAACGAGTCTCTCGGCACTACGCTGATGGACATCGCTGGCGTCACACCTACGGCTTCCCTTGCTGAGAGGGGATAGTTGCCTTTGCAATTATAGCATAGGACATTTTCCATGGGGGAACCGTTCGGGGCGACTCCTCGCCATATCTACAGAGCCATGCATAGACATCTAAACGTTTCCAGCGGTCAGCCGGGATTGATGGGTGTCATTCTGAGCGAAGCGAAGAATCTGGCAGGGTTGGGGCAGCCCCACCCCAGATTCTTCGTCGCTTGGCTCCTCAGAATGACAGGGCGTATGTTTCGTTCTTTGCTCAAGGCTCTGTAAAAGGTCCCCTTGAACTTGTCTCTGAGAGGTGCGTATGGCCCGCTCAACCTGCGCAGCAGCGCGCTACTCTACCACTTGAAGGTGGAGCTCCTTGAGCTGCTCCTGGGTGACGGGCGAGGGAGCGCCGAAGAGCAGGTCCACGGCGTTCTGGGTCTTGGGAAAGGCAATGACGTCTCGGATGGACTGGGCGGACTCCGACAGCACCATGACGAGCCGGTCAATGCCGCCGGCGATTCCCCCGTGGGGCGGCGCGCCGTACTCCAGGGCGTCCAGGAGCTGGCCGAACTTCTGCTGCATTCCCTCCTGGGTGTGGCCCAACAGGCGCATCACCCGCTCCTGCTTCTCCCGCTCGTGGATGCGGATGCTGCCGCCCGCCAGCTCGTAGCCGTTGCAGACCAGGTCGTAATGGCGACCGATGACAGCGCCTGGGTCCTTCTCCAGGAGGCCCCACTGATGGGGGCGCGCCGAGGTGAACATGTGGTGCATGGGCTCCCACCGGCCCTCCTCCGCGTTCCATTCGAAGAGGGGGAAGTCCACCACGAAGGCGAAGGCCAGCAGGTTGGGGTCCGCCAGGTCCAGCCGTCGCCCCATCTCCTGCCGGAGCTGGGAGAGGGCCAGGTTCACGACGCCCACCGGGCCTGCCACCAGGAGGAGCAGGTCGCCTGGAGCGGCACCCATCCGGGAGGCCAACTGGCGGAGCTGTTCGTCGGTGACGGAGCGGGCCAGGGGCGAGCGGACCTCCTCCACGGTCAGGGTCTGGAGCTGGCGGCCTTCGGGGAGCGCCACGGTGATCAGGCCCTTGGCACCCCGGGCCTGGACGAACTGGGTCAGCTCCTCGATCTGCCGCCTCGAATACCCGGCGCACCCGGGAGCGGCAACCCCCTTGACGGCGCCGCCGCTCTGGGTGGCTGCCCGGAACACCTGGAACTCCGAGGTGCTGGCCAGGTCGGTGACGTCGGCCAGCTCCAGGCCAAAGCGCAGGTCGGGCTTGTCGGTGCCGTACCTGGCCATGGCGTCCTGGTAGGGAAGGCGCGGGAAGGGCTGCCGGAACCGGAGCCGAGGCACGACCTTCTCCACGATGTCGGCATACAGCGCCTCGATGAGCTGGAGGATGTCTTCCTCCTCCACGAAGCTCATCTCCAGGTCCAACTGGGTGAACTCCGGTTGCCGGTCGGCCCGCAGGTCCTCGTCCCGGAAGCAGCGGGCGATCTGGAAGTACCGCTCCAGGCCGGCTACCATGAGGAGTTGCTTGAGCTGCTGGGGCGACTGGGGCAGGGCATAGAAGTGGCCAGGATGGACGCGGCTGGGCACCAGGTAGTCTCTCGCCCCTTCGGGGGTGCTCTTGATGAGGATGGGGGTCTCCACCTCCACGAAGCCGCGGGCGTCCAGGAAGTCCCGAATATGCTTGACGACCCTGTGCCGAAGGATGAGGTTCTTCTGCATCCTGGCGGTGCGCAGGTCCAGGAACCGGTACTGCATGCGGAGCGCTTCGTCTACCTCTGCCTCCTCTCCGATCTCGAAAGGAGGCGTCTTGGACGGGTTGAGCACTCCCGCCTGACCGGCGTACACTTCCACTTCTCCCGTGGCCAGGTTGGGGTTCACGGTTCCCTGCGGTCGTTCCGCCACCTCTCCCTCTACCCACGCGACCCACTCGGCGCGGAGCTGCTGGGCAACGCGATGGGCCTCCGGGGACCTTTCCGGGTTGAAGACCACCTGGACCAGCCCGCGGCTGTCCCTCAGGTCAATGAAGATGAGCCCGCCGTGGTCCCGGCGGCGATGGACCCACCCCGCCAGTTGCACCCGCTGGCCGACGTGGCCCTTGCGCAGCTCGCCACACGCGATGTTCTTCAGGAGCGTCCCCCTTGGAAGGCCTCGCCGATTATAGGGTACGCCACCCCTTCTTTCAACGGAAGGGCACCCCAGCCCAGGGCCTTTCAATTGTCGGCTTCACCCCCTCTCTGACTCTCCCCCGTTGCACGGGGGAGAGAAATCCCTTC
>JACQOS010000078.1 GCA_016202425.1 Chloroflexota bacterium | reverse complement strand
GGCTGGAAAGGGTCTGCATGCCTGCCACTCCAACGGGTTAGACTGAGCTCATTTCAAAACCCTCATCCCCTGTACCCCCATGTACCAGCGTTGCAGCGTACCTACGACCGGCGACGGTAGCGAGTCGTGGGTCTGGGCAGTGCCCAGTGGGGGACACCCCTAGATCCCCGCCAGAGGGGGTGTAACCCCCTCTTTTGAAATGGCTCCACTTCAATTATACCGGATTTCCCGTTTGGGCCGCCCCTGGCCCTTCAGTGGGCTCAGCGGCTTTGCCGCACGGTCGCGGCGGGTTGTTCCCCTCGCCCCGCCTTCTCCAGCACCCGCCGGAGGTACTGGCCGGTGTAGGAGTGCTCCATCTGGGCCACCTCCTCCGGCGTCCCCTCAGCGATGACGTACCCACCCTTCTCCCCCGCGCCCGGCCCCAGGTCGATAATCCAGTCGGCGTTCTTGATCAGGTCCAGGTGGTGTTCGATGAGCACCACGGTGTTCCCCGCATCTACGAGCCGATGCAGCACGCCCAGCAGCATCTCGGCGTCGGAGAAGGCGAGGCCGGTGGTGGGCTCGTCCAGCATGTAGAGGGTCTTGCCCGTGGCCCGGCGGGAGAGCTCCGTGGACAGCTTCACCCGCTGGGCCTCGCCGCCTGAAAGGGTGGTGGCCGGCTGGCCCAGCTTGATGTAGCCCAGGCCCACGTCCCTCATGGTCTCTAGCTTGGAGCGCACCCTGGGGAAGTTCCAGAAGGACTCCAGCGCCTCGGCCACCGTCATGTCCAGCACCTCGGCGATGCTCTTTCCTTTGAACAGGACCTCCAGGGCCTCCCGGTTGTATCGCTTCCCCTTGCACACCTCACAGGGCACCGTGACGTCGGGCAGGAACTGCATCTCGATCTGCACGTACCCTTCGCCCTCGCACGCCTCGCAGCGGCCCCCCTTCACGTTGAAGGAGAACCGGCCCGGGGTGTAGCCCCGGACCCGGGCCTCGGGGACGCTGGCGAACAGCTCCCGGATGGGCGTGAAGGCCCCGACGTAGGTGGCGGGGTTGCTGCGCGGCGTCCTGCCAATGGGCGACTGGTCGATGTTCACCACCTTGTCAACGAGCTGGTACCCGTCCACGCCGTCGCAGTCGCCGGGACGCTCCTTGGCTTTGAAGAGGACCTGGGCCAGCTTCTTGTAGAGCACCTCGTAGATCAGGGAGGACTTGCCGGAGCCCGAGACGCCGGTGACGCACACCAGCTTGCCCAGGGGAATGGATACCGCGATGTTCTTCAGGTTGTTCTCGCGGGCGCCCCGGATGACCAGGGACTTGCCGTTGCCTGGCCTTCGCCGAGGGGGCAGCGGAATGACCCGGCGGCCGCTCAAGTAGGCGCCGGTGACCGACTGAGGATGGTCGCAGATGTCTTCCACCGTCCCGGTGACGACGACGTAGCCTCCCTTTTCGCCGGCCCCAGGCCCCAGGTCAATGACGTGGTCGGCGGCCCGCATGATGGCCTCGTCGTGCTCCACCACCAGAATGGTGTTGCCCAGGTCGCGGAGGCCCTTCAGCGTCTCGATGAGCCGGTGGTCGTCTACGGGGTGGAGCCCAACGGATGGCTCATCGCAGACGTAGAGGACGCCCATGAGCCCCGAGCCGATCTGCGTCGCCAGTCGGATGCGCTGGGCCTCCCCACCCGAGAGGGTGCTGGCCGTCCGGTCCAGGGTGATGTAGTCCAGGCCAACGTTCAGGAGGAACTGGAGACGCGCCCGGATCTCCTTGAGGATCTGGCGGGCGATGGCGTGCTCCCTGGGAGTGAGGCGCTGGCCGTTGGCCCCCTGGTCCGAGCCCACCGCCTGCACCCACTCCGCCGCCTGACCAATGGAGAGGGCGGTCACCTCCATGATGTTGGCACCGCACACCAACACTGCCAGGGACTCGGGCTTGAGCCGCTTCCCTTCGCACTCCAGGCACGGCCGGGTGGCCATGTAGCGCTCGATCTCCCGGCGCATGTAGTCGGAGGAGGTCTCCCGGTAGCGGCGCATGAGGTTGGGGATGACCCCCTCAAAGGTGGTGTCCCAGCTATAGACGTGGCCTCGATGGGTCAGATGCCTCATCTCGATGGTCTTGTCGCTGTTCCCGTACAGGATCAGGGCCAGGTGCTCAGGCGCAAGCTCGCCCACGGGGGCTCGGGTCGAGAAGTCATAGGCCCGGGCCAGCGACTCCAGCAGGCTGGCGTACCATGGGCTGGAGGAGCCGGCGCGCACCCATGGTTGGATGGCCCCTTGCGACAGTGAAAGGGTTCTGTTCGGGACCACCAGCTCCGGGTCGATCTCCAGGCGGAACCCCAGGCCGGTGCAGTTCGGGCAGGCGCCGTAGGGCGTGTTGAAGCTGAAGGAGCGGGGCTCGATCTCCCCCAGGCTCACCCCGCAGTAGACGCAGGCGAACTGCTCCGAGAACAACTCCTCAGCGCCGGTATCGGCATCCAGCACCTTCACCACGCCGCTGCCCTGCTTGAGCGCCGTCTCCACCGAGTCGGCCACGCGAGCGGCCTCGGCGCTATCGCCGATGACCAGCCGGTCCACGATGACCTCGATGGTGTGCCACTTCTGCTTGTCCAGGTTGAACCGCTCCGAGAGGTCCCGCACCTGCCCGTCCAGGCGCACCCGGACGAAGCCAGCCTTGCGGGCCTCCTCGAACACCTCCTTGTGCTCTCCCTTCTTGTGGACCACCTTGGGCGCGAGGACCATGACCCGACGCCCCCCGGGCATGGCGCGGATGGCGTCCACGATCTGCTCCACCGTCTGCCGCTGCACGGGCCGCCCGCACTTGGGGCAATGGGGGCGGCCTGCCCGGGCGAAGAGGAGCCGCAGGTAGTCGTAGACCTCCGTCACCGTGCCGACCGTCGAGCGTGGGTTGTGGGAGACGCCCTTCTGGTCGATGGAGATAGCGGGCGACAGACCTTCAATCGCCTCGACGTCGGGCTTGTCCATCCTGCCCAGGAACTGGCGGGCATAGGCGGAGAGGGACTCGACGTAGCGGCGCTGGCCCTCGGCGTAGATGGTGTCGAAGGCGAGCGTGGACTTGCCCGACCCGGAGACGCCGGTGATGACCACCAGCCTGTTCCGGGGGATGGTCACGTCGATGTTCTTGAGGTTGTGCTCGCGCGCCCCTTTGACGACGATGTGCTCTAAGGGCATGCCGCCCTCCCCGGTGTCTGGGGGTGCGAAAAAGCCTAAAGGTTATTGTACTGCGGCGCGCAAGTCCGTGGACGGGGAATAGAGATGGGAACTACGTCTCGGGGGAGTCCATCCCGACGGGTCGGGATGGCAGGGGTCTGGGGGTGTCCCCCACTGGGCACTGCCCAGACCCACGACTCGCTACCGTCGCCTGTCGCAGGTACGCTGCAACGCTGGTGCATGGAGGTACAGG
>JACQOS010000085.1 GCA_016202425.1 Chloroflexota bacterium | reverse complement strand
TAGGCTCACCACGAGCGGTTGATCATAGCGCCCTTTTCTGACAGTAGGTACTAGTCCATGCTAGAATGGAACTGGCTTTGTGCCCCGCAGGGCGTGACCATCATGGCCGAGAAAATCTTCATCGGTGTTGCCTGGCCGTACACCAACGGCTATCTCCACCTGGGCCACCTGGCGGGCTGCTACGTCGCCGCCGACATCTTCGCCCGCTACCATCGGCTCAAGGGCAACCGGGTCCTCATGGTGTCGGGCAGCGACCAGCATGGCACCCCCATAACCATCACCGCCGAAGAGGAGGGCATCACCCCCCAGGAGGTGGTGGACAAGTACCGGAAGAGCCAGCTCGAGGTCTGGGACAGGCTGGGCATCTCCTTCGACCTGTTCACCACCACAGGCACTGCCAACCACCGGGAGGTGGTGCACGACCTGTTCCTGGTGCTCTTGAAGAAGGGCCTGCTCTACACGGCCACCACGCCGCTGCCGTACTGTCCCAAGGACAGGCGCTTCCTGCCCGACCGGTACGTGGAGGGCACCTGCCCCTTCTGCGGCAACCCGGGTGCCCGGGGCGACCAGTGCGACCAGTGCGGCAAGCCCATGAACCCGGTGGACCTCCGAGACCTTCGGTGCCGCCTGTGCGGCACTGCGCCTGAGATCCGCGGCTCCGAGCACTTCTTCCTGAAGCTCAGCGCCCTGCGCGACCAGGTCCTCGCCTGGGTGCGCCAGAACCGCCACTGGCGCCCCACGGTCCTGAACTTCACCCTCCGCTACCTGGAAGAAGGGCTCCACGACCGGGCCATCACGCGCGACATTGACTGGGGCGTGGCTGTGCCGCTCTCGGGCTACGTGGACAAGCGCATCTACGTCTGGTTCGAGGCGGTGATCGGCTACCTCTCGGCCTCCAAGGAGTGGGCCCGGCTCCAGGGGCAGCCGGAGGCATGGAGAGAGTTCTGGCAGGACACCACGGCCAGGTCGTACTACTTCTTGGGCAAGGACAACATCCCGTTCCACACCATCATCTGGCCCGCCATGCTCCTGGGCTACGGCGGCCTCAACCTCCCCTATGACGTGCCGGCCAACGAGTTCATGAACCTGGGAGGAGGCAAGTTCTCCAAGAGCCAGCACCGGGCCGTCTGGGTCCCCGACTACCTGGAGCGGTACGAGCCAGACCCCCTCCGCTACTACATGGCTGCGAACATGCCCGAGACCAGCGACACCGAGTTCACCTGGGAGGAGTTCGTGCGCCGCAACAACGACGAGCTGGTGGCCACCTATGGGAACCTGGTCCACCGGGTCCTCACCATGGTGCAGAGGAACTTCGCCGGAACCGTCCCGGAGCCCGCGGGACTGGACGAGCAGGACCTGGCCCTCCTCCACCAGGCCGAGCGCGCTCCTGAAGAGGTTGGGGGCCACCTGGGCCTGTGCAACTTCCGGCAGGCCCTCGGCACCGCCATGGCCCTGGCCCAGGCCGCCAACCGATACCTGGATTTCAAGGCCCCTTGGAGGACCCTTCGCCAGGACCGCTTGCGGACGGGCACCACCCTGTGGGTCGCCCTGGTGGCCATCTCCGCCTTGAAGACGGTGACGGCCCCCTTCCTCCCTTTCAGTGCTCAGGCGCTGCATCGGTTCCTGGGCCTGCCGGGCTCCGTCGAAGACGCGGGTTGGAGCCTAAAGCGTCCTGTTTCCGGCAGCCCTCTGCCTGAGCCCAAAGCCCTGTTTACGAAGCTGGATGATTCCCTGGCCGAGGCCGAAAACGCCAGGCTGGTGGTACAGGCCCGCTAGGCTTGGAGACTGCACCGGCAGGCATCTGGTCCTGGTCTCCGCCAGCGGGCTGATGAGGTAAGAGCATTGTATCCTTTGAGGAAGCCAAGGGCACCACGTCAGGCTCAAAGCCTGGAGCGGATTTTCCAGCCGGTGAGGCAAGAGCTGGAGGAGGTGGACAGTAGACTGAAGGCCCTCGCGGCCGGTGCGCCCCCGGCATACCGGGAGATGCTGGGCTACGTGCTGGACAGCCGGGGCAAGCGGTTGCGTCCGGCCATCGCCCTACTGGCGTCCAAGTTCTACCCCCTCACGACGGATCGCCCTATCACCATGGCGATGGCGGTGGAGCTCCTCCACCTGGCCTCCCTCATCCACGACGACACCGTGGACAACTCCTCGCTTCGCCGGGGCCTCGCCACCGCCAGCAGCCTGTGGGGGCGCGACGTGGCTGTCCTGCTGGGTGACTACGTCTTCTCATTATCCGCCACCTTCGTGTGCGACACGGGCAACATGTACGTCATCCGACGCCTCTCCGAGACCATCCGGGACCTCTCCCAGGGAGAGCTGCTGGAGCTGCTGGCCGCGTTCCGGTGGGACCAGACGTACGAGCAATACCAGGAACGCATCTACTACAAGACCGCCTCGCTGTTCCGCACCGCCGCCGAGGCGGGGGCGGTCCTCAGCGAGGCGCCCGAGGCCACGGTCCACGCCCTTGCCGACTACGGGTACCACCTGGGCATGGCGTTCCAGCTCGTGGACGACATCCTGGACTTCCAGGCCACGGAAGAGGAGGTGGGCAAGCCCGTGGGCAACGACCTGCTCCAGGGGACATTGACCCTTCCGGCGTTGCTGCTGGTCCAGAGCTACCCGAACGACAATCCGGTGATCAGGCTGTGCCGTGGCGAGGAGCGGGAGGCGAACCGGAAGCGCGCCGTGGAGGTCATCTTGAACTCGACCATCCTCCGGGACTCCTACGCCGTGGCGGAGCAGTTCTGCGAAAAAGCCCGCGCGGCCCTCCAGGGCCTCCCGCCCGTTCCCGCTCACCAGTCGCTTCTCGACCTGGTCGGTCACGTCACCGCCCGGCGGCGCTAGCAGGGTGTTGAAAAACCCTTTCGACCATCCCCCTGTCCCCCTTCGGAGCTTCCCCCTTGGGGGAGGTCCAACTCCGTCGAGACTCTCGGCCGTTGGTCGGAGCTCAGGATGAGCAGGGGCGGAGCCTCTTCTGCACTCCCCCTGAC
>JACQOS010000007.1 GCA_016202425.1 Chloroflexota bacterium | reverse complement strand
CCACCAGATGATGCCCCTCATCCTGGCAATCTACACCGGGAACCATCCGTTCCCGCTCAAGGAGGCCATGGCCCTCGCCGGGATGCCGGTCGGGCCCGCGCGCCCGCCCCTCGCCCCCATGGACGAGGGGCAACGCGCCGCGGTCCGCGCGGCCCTGCGCGACCTGGGGCTGCTCCGCGCCTGATGGATGAACCGCCAAGGCAAGTACATGCAACCGCAAATGAACGCAAATAAACACAGATATGCATGCAATCTCCTGCAAGGGAAATCTGCGAAATCTGCGAAATCTGTGGTTGAAGTGAGCCTTGGTGGTTGCTGATTCCCTCTGAACGATCACTTCTTGAAATCGTGACTGACATAGTTGACGAGAAGGGGGTGGAGGTCGAGCGCATGTTCTCGGCCATCGCCCCCCGGTACGATTTTCTGAACCGGCTGCTGTCCGCCGGGCGCGATCGCGCCTGGCGGCGCGAGGCGGTGGCCGCCACGGCCCTTCCCCAGGGGGGACGGCTGCTGGATGTCTGCACCGGAACGGCCGACATGACCCTGGAGGCCGCCCGGCAGTATCCCGAGGCCCGGATCGTCGGCGTGGACTTCAGCCGCCCCATGATCGCCCTGGGCACAACCAAGGTCGAGCGGGCCCGCCTCGCGGATCGGATTCAGTTACAGGTGGCCCCGGCCGAGGCCCTGCCTTACCCGGATGCATCGTTCGACGCCGTGACCGTGGCCTTCGGTCTCCGCAACGTGCCGAATCGCCGGCGGGGACTTCGCGAGATGTGCCGGGTGGTGAGAGCGGGCGGCCGCGCCGTGGTTCTGGAGTTCACCACCCCGCCGGGCCGGCTGTTCCGGGGCGTGTACCTGTGGTACTTTCACCGGGTCTTGCCCTGCATCGGGCGCCTTCTCTCCGGGCATCCGTCGGCCTACTCGTACCTGCCGGCCTCGGTCGGAGACTTCCCGTCTCCCGAGGGACTCGCCGCCTGGATGCGGGACGCCGGCTTCTCCGGGGTCTCGTATCGCCTGCTCACGGGTGGCATCGTGGCGATCCATGTCGGACAAAAGTAAGGGAGGCTTTCGGCCATCAGCTATCGGCTTACCCCTTCACCCCTGCTGCGGAAAGGGGATGCCCAGAGCACCTCAGAGAGCACCCTGGGCTGGCGATAATGCACGGTCGCATGAAGGACCACCAAGCGTGAGACAGCCGAAAGAGCTATTGAATAGCCTCTTGGGAAACCATGCGCGAATAGGCTATAGTTGTAGCAGGAGGTAGCGACCAATGGGTGCAAAGGAAGCAGTTCTCAAGCTCCTCGAAACTTTGCCGGACGACGCAAGCATTGAGGACATCCAATATCATCTGTACGTCCTCCAGAAGATCCGAGCGGGGCAAGAGGCCGCGGACGCTGGCGACCTGATCTCCCATGATGAGGTTATGCGTGACCTGGCAAAATGGCTCGAATAGTCTGGTCCCGCGTCGCCCGGGATGATCTCAAGGCGATTGTCTCCTATATCCGAACCGACTCTCCCGCTTACGCCAAGTCGTTTGCGCTCCGATTACGCTCTCGCGTAATTCAACTGGAAGGTTTTCCTGATTCGGGTCGGCTGGTTCCAGAAGATCCGACGCACACCTATCGAGAACTGATCTTCGGAAACTACCGGATCGTGTACCGCCATGACGGGGGTACGGTGACCGTCCTGACCATCATCCATGGGGCTCGAATCCTGCAGTGGTAGGTCAGAACTCCTGTCGCCAATCAGCGGCCAACCAGCGCAGGTGCAGGAGGAATCATCCCCTTCGGCAATCCAGAAGCGGCGTCCCCGGCCTTCCAAGGCTGAAGGCTGATGGCTGACGGCTGAGGGCTGCCTTTGTGCGACCGATGCTAGCAAAGCTGCGCACCTACCTGGTGATGATCCGCTTCTCCCACACCGTCTTCGCGCTGCCGTTCGCGCTGATGGGGGCGGTGCTGGCGGCTGGTGGGATTCCCTCACGCGACAAGCTCCTGTGGATCCTGATCGCCATGGTGGGGGCCAGAAGCGGGGCCATGGGGGTCAACCGCCTCGCCGACCGCCATCTGGACGCCCTGAATCCCCGCACCCGCGACCGGGCGCTTCCCCAGGGCCACATCTCCCCTGCCGAGGCGCTGGCCTTCGTCGTGCTGTCGTTTTCGATCCTCCTGCTGGCGGCCTGGATGCTGAATCCGTTGTGCTTCGCCCTGGCCCCGGTGGCCATCCTGATCGTCTGCGGGTACTCTTACACGAAGCGCTTCACCACCCTCTCCCACGCGATACTCGGCTTGTGCCTGGGGCTGGCACCCATCGGCGCATGGATCGCCGTGATGGGACGGATTGCCCTCCCCGCTGTGGTCCTGGGGGGGGCGGTCCTCTTCTGGGTGGCGGGCTTTGATATCCTCTACGCCCTGATGGACATCGAATTCGACCGGCGGACCGGCCTGCTTTCCATCCCGGCGCGCCTGGGGGTGAACGGCGGGGTCCTGGTCGCGCGGCTCTTCCACGCCCTCACCGTGGGCGGTCTGGCCCTCCTGATCCCGCTCCTGGGCCTGGGCTCCGTGTACGCGGTCGGGCTCCTTCTGGCCGCGACCCTGTTGGCATACGAGCACTTCCTATTGCACCGGCACGGGCTGGCCAAGCTGGACGTGGCCTTCTTCAACGTGAACGGCGCCCTCAGCATCGGGATGTTCCTGTTCACCCTGGGCGACCTGCTCCTCGGGTAGATCCAGTGAATGCAAGCGAACCGCAAAGGACGCAAAGCACGCAAAGAATGCCCCGGTATTTTCCAGATTCGGGGAAGAAAGTATGTGGGACACGATCCGGGATATTCTGAACAGTCGGGCCCCCTCGGCTTCTTGAGGTGCAGCAGAGCTTTGCGGTCTTTGCGGGCTCGGCGGTGAATTTTCCGGGGCAGAAACACGATGCGCGTGGCGACTGTCCGAAAGGTTTCAGTGGATTCTCGGCTCTCCTCTCTCGGCTCTCGGCTCTCCGCACGCTGATGCAGCGCTACCTCGCATTCACCGTCGCCGAGCTCAACCTGGCCATCCCGGTGGACCAGGTCTTCGAGGTGGCCCCCGTGCCCCCGCTCACGAGGGTCCCGCGCCCCGCCCGCCACATCGAGGGACTGGCCACGCTGCGGGGCAGGCCCCTCCCCGTCATGGATCTCCGCAAGCGGCTCGGCCTCGTGAACCCGGTGATGAGTCCCCACACGCGGATGATCGT
>JACQOS010000088.1 GCA_016202425.1 Chloroflexota bacterium | reverse complement strand
GGGCGAGCCCTGCTCCCTCTTTCCCCTGCCAAGGGAGAGGGGGTACAGGGGGTGAGGGTTTCCCGAATAGCCTGCTAGCGTTCGGAGGTTGGGTAGGTGGTCGGACCGAGGACCGGCGATGCGGGAAGGACTTCCTGCCCGGGCTCCTGAGGCTTGATACCGAGAGCCTCCAGCACCTTGTCGGCGAACATCGCCTCGGGGACGGCGCCCACGAACTGGACCTTCTCGTTGATGACGGTCTTGGGGACCCCCTGGACCAGGTAGCGCTGGGCCACCAGAGGGAACTCCTCTACCTCCACCACGTCGGCCCGAATGCGGGGGTTCTCCATGGCCATGGCATGGGCCATCCGGGCCACCGGCGGGCAGTAGACACAGGCAGGCGTCACGAACACCTGGATACGGACATCCGCCGTGACCTGCTTCAGCTTCTTGCGGGTCGGAAGGCTCAAGGGGCTCACCCCACGGGAGAGGGTGAACAGGTCCTCGACGATGACGGCAAACTCGCGCCCAAGGGGAATGCCGTAGAACTTCACGTTGGCGCCGTCGCTCCCGAAGACCAGGGCGGGGATACGCTCGACCCCTGCCGCCCTGGCCTCGTCAGGGGAGGCGTAGAAGTCCTTGATCCCCAGGCGCAGCTTGGGCGAAAGGGAGGTCAGCTCCTCCATCAGCTTCTGAGTGTCGTCGCAGTACCGGCACTCCCGCCCGGGAATGGTCAGGCCGAAGGTGCGGAGGGTGAAGAGGCGCACGGTGACTTCGCTCTTCAGCTCCCGCTTGAAGCGGTCCTTCAACATCGCCCGGTCCTTTTCACTGATGAACGGCATGGGCACCTCGGGGTCAGAAAGATACTGCGGAACCGGGCCCATGGTAGCATGCCGAAGCCCAAGGCACCACCGAGGGCACGACGAGGGACCCCGGCCGCAGGGCCTAGCCCGTCCTGGTGCCGCCCCAGACCTGGTAGAGCCGCTGCCCCGCCGTCAGGAGCGACAGGGCCAGGACGATGGCCGTCCCCCACAGGACGGCGCCGGGCCCCACGAATTGGGCCAGGCCCAGGGAGGCCACCAGGACCACGACCCGCTCTGGGCGGGTCATCAGGCCGGTCTCGCTGCCGCCCACGCCCAGACCTTCGGCCCGGGCGCGGAGGTAGCTTACCAGGAACGAGCCAACCAGGGCCAGGGCCGACAGCAGGACGCCCAGGGTGGACCCCTGCCAGTGGAAGAAGAGGAGGAGCCCCAGGAACAACGCCGCCTCCCCCAGACGGTCGGCCGTGGAGTCCAGGGCCGCGCCGAAACGGCTGGCCCGGTGGGCCAGCCGGGCCAGGGCGCCGTCCAAGAGGTCACAGGTACCAGAGCCCAGCAGCAAGAGGGCCGCGGGGAGGAAGGCGCCCATGCCGGCCAGCGCGCCCGCGCCAGCGGCCAGGACCAGGCCCAGGAAGGTCACGGCACTGGGGGTGACTCGAAGGGCACGCAGCACCCTGGCGGCCGGCTCCAGGGCGTACCGATCCAGCATTCGGCGGGCTGCGGCCCTAGACACGCCCGGCGGGCTCGGGAACTCGCCCTGCTCGAAGGGCCACGGCCTCCCGGTAGCACTCCTCCACCCGGTCAGCGACGCGGTCCCACCGGTACGCCTGGACCGTGACGCGTCCCCGCTGGCCCATCTCCCGGCGCAGGTCCGGGTCCAGGATGAGCTGCTCCAGGGCCCCTGCCAGGGCCTCTTCGTCCCTGGGCCGCACCAGCAACCCCTCGACGCCGTTGGTGACCACGGCGGAGAAGCCCTCGATGGTGGTGGCCACCACGGGCTTTCCCGCCGCCATGGCTTCCCCCAGGACGATGCCGAAGCTCTCCTTGCCGGTGGCAGGGGCACAGAAGATGTGGGCAGTCTGATAGTAACGGCAAAGGGTCTCCCCCGAGACGCCGCCGACGAACACCACGTCCTGGAGCTTGCGCTCCGCCACGATGCGTTCACACTCCTTGCCCGGACTCCCAGGGCCCACCACCAGCAGGCGCAGGTCCGGGTGACTCCACTTCAACCGGCTGAAGGCCCCGAGCAGGTACTTGAGTCCCTTGCGTTTCTCCAGCCGCCCCACGAACAGGATGTTCAGCTTGCCGTCGTCGAAGGGCAGGCCAGGGGGAGCTTCCCGGCCGAAGAAGTCCACGTCGATCCCGTTGGGGATGACGCGGTACTCGGCGGGGAAGAACCGGCTGACGAACTGCAAGGCGGGGGGCGAAACGGCGATCCTGACGTGCAGCTTGTTGAACCAACGGCGGACCAGGCGGTGGCTGTAGCGGTACATGCGTGCCTTGCCGTGAAAGGCGTGGAACGTTCCGACGTTGGCGGCGGTGGAGTAGTGGAGCACGGTAATGGGCAGGACGGGGGCCAGAGGCTCATGGAGATGGATAACGTCGAAGCCCTCTTCCCGAAGCACCTGCCTCACGCGACGCTCCCGCCAGATGGAAAGGGAGATGCGGGCGATGGAGCCGCCGCTGGGGACAGGCACCGGGCGGCCAATGGGGATCAAGTTGGGGGCATTGACCGCATCGCGGCTGCTGACGGGCGCCAGGACCTTGACGGTGTGGCCCCTCTGCTCGAGCTCCCGACCAAGATGGGTGATGTGGGCCATTACACCGCCGGGGTAGGCGAAGTCGTACGGAGAAACGAGGGCTATCTTCATCCCCTCGACCATCCTGGGGCGGAGCGTGCGCGCAGGCCCAGCCCCGCTTCCCCAGTGGAGCGCACGCTAGGCCTCGCTCCCTTCGATGAAGGCCTCCACCTTCTGCCGGGCCTCCTCGTCCGTATACTGGACCGGGGGCGATTTCATGAAGTAGGCGCAAGGGCCCAGCAAGGGACCGCTCAGCCCCCGCTCCAGGGCCAGCTTGGCGCACCGGATGGCATCCACAACGACGCCGGCGGAGTTGGGGCTGTCCCAGACCTCCAGCTTCAGCTCCAGGTTCAGAGGCACGTCGCCAAACGTCCTGCCCTCCATGCGAACGTAGGCCCACTTGCGGTCCGTCAGCCAGGGGATGTAGTCGCTGGGGCCGATGTGGACGTTCCCCTCGCCCAGGTCGTAGGGGAGCTGGGAGGTGACGGCGTTGGTCTTGGACTCCTTCTTGGAGGCCAGGCGCTCTCGCTCCAGCATGTTGAGGAAGTCGGTGTTGCCGCCGACGTTGAGCTGGTAGGTGCGTTCCAGCTTCACGCCCCGCTCGTGGAACAGGCGGGTGAGGACGCGGTGCGTGATGGTGGCCCCGACCTGGGACTTGATGTCGTCGCCGATGATGGGAAGCCCCCGGTCCCGGAACCGCTTCTGCCAGTAGGCCTCCCGAGCGATGAAGACAGGGATGCAGTTGACGAAGGCGCACCCCGCCGTGAGGACCTGCTCCGCATACCACTTGGTGGCCTCCTCGCTCCCCACCGGCAGGTAGCTGACCACCACATCGGCCCTGGTATCGCGCAGGATGTTCACGATGTCCGCCGTGGCCCCGGGGGCCTTTTTCACCAGGCCCGCTACATACTTTCCTATGCCGTCGTGGGTCATGCCCCTTTCCACCCTCACTCCGAGAGGGGGGACGTTGGCAAAGACGAAGGTGTTGTTGGGAGGGGTGACGATGGCCTCCGCCAGGTCCTTGCCCACCTTGTTGACATCGATGTCGAAGGCGGCCACGAACTCGATGTCTCCGATGTGGTAGCCGCCGAGGACGGTATGCATGAGGCCGGGGATGAACCCGTTCGCGGAGGCGCCGCGGTACTTGTGGACGCCCTGGACTAAAGAGGAGGCGCAGTTCCCCACGCCGACGATGGCGACGTTGATTTTTCCCATGGACAACTCCTAGCAGGCTCCCAGGCCCGAACCCGCAGCATTGTAACAGGTTCTCCGGCGGCCCGACAACGCTCTCACCTGGGGAAGGCCTCTGGGAGGCCCCCGTCTACCGGGAGCATGGAGCCGGTGGTCTTGGCCGAGCGGTCGCTGGCCAGGAAGAGGGCCACTTCCGCCACGTCGCGGGGAGTGATGTACACCTGGAGCAGGTTGCGCTTGCGGTAGAACTCCTCCAGCTCGCTGGCCGGGACGCCGTGGGCCTGGGCCCGCTCCTCCTTGAGCTGCTGCGACCAGAGACCCGATTCCTGGAAGACGGCGTCGGGATTGATGACGTTGGAGCGGATGCCGTAGCTGCCGTTTTCCACGGCCAGGACGCGGGCGAGTTGGACCTCGGCGGCCTTGGCGGCGCTATAGGCCCCGAACCCGCGGCCCGGGGTCGTCGCGTTCTTCGTCGCGACAAAGACCAGGCTCCCTCCCAGGCCCTGCCGGCGCATGATGCGGACCGCCTCCCGGCCCACAAGGAAGTGGCCCGTGGCGTTGACGGCCAGGCTCTGCTTCCACTGGCCCAGCTCAAGCTGGTCCAGAGTCCCCGCAGGGGCAACGCCGGCGTTGGAGACCAGGATGTCCAGGCCTCCGAAGGCCAGGACGGCCTGCTGGAAGGCGGCGGCCACGGCCTGGGGGCTCGTTACATCCAGGGGGAGACCAAAGCAACGGCCAGCGCCGTGCTCAGCGGTCATCTCCTCGGCGGCGGCCCGAACACCCTCTTCGTTGATGTCGGCAAGCACCACGTGAGCCCCTTCCTGGACGAACCTCCTGGCGATGGCCCTGCCAATGCCCCGGGCCGCACCCGTCACTAGGGCCACCCGCCGCGAGAGCTCTTTCTCGGGGGGCAGGAGAGTCAGCTTGTACAGCTCCAGGGGCCAGTACTCGGCGTCGTAGGCGTCCTCAAGGGTGAGGGTGGCATACTCGTCCACCGCCTGAGCGCCAGCCATGATGGCGATGGTGTGGTGGTAGATATCGGAGACCACCTGGATGGCCCTGGCGTCGCGGCCAGCGGCCCACATCCCCAGGCCAGGAACCAGGACGACCCGGGGGAAGGCGTCCCTCATCTCCTCCTGCCCCCGTCGGTGGGAGCGGAACCACCCGGCGTAGGCCTCGGCATACTGGTGGACCCCCTCCTCAAGGGCCCGGAGCAGGTCCCCGATGTTGCTCGGGTCGGCCACGTCCACCAGGAGAGGCGTACGCTTGGTGCTGAGGAGATGGTCCGGCGTGGCGGCCCCCAACTCCGAGAGCTCCCGGGCCCGCTTGGAGCCCGCGAAGGCATGCACCTCCGCGCAGTCGTCGAACTGGAGGAGCAAGCGCCCGGAAGCGGGCGGTGAAAGCAACCCCCTCAGGCCTGGGGCTACCGCCGCGGCCACCTGGCGCCGCTCTTCGGGCGGAAGAGGAGCATGCCTGGTGGGGCCGAAGACCACGCGGCCCGCGGCCCGCTTCTGTACGTACTCCTCCGCCTGGGTCACGAGCTGAATGTGGGCATCGTAGCTGGCTTTGGGCGTTGAGCCCCAGGTCACCAGTCCGTGGTTCAGCAGCACCACTCCCCTGGCCGAAGGATGCCTCAGGGCCGCCTGGGCCACCTCCTTGGAAAGGAGAAAACCCGGGCGCCGGTAGGCCACCACGGCCACGTCGTTGCCGTAGACCCGCTGCAACCCCTCCTGCGGGTTCCGGGTGTTGGTCAAGGAGAGGATGGCATCGGCATGGGTGTGGGCGACGCTGGCCTGGGGAAGGAAGGCGTGCAGCAGGGTCTCGATGGATGGGCGGAGCGAGCCGGGCCCCAGCAAGCAATGGGCCAGATAGTCCACCATCTCCTCATCGGCCATGTCCTGACGCTCGAACAGGGGGAGGACGTCCTCAAGGCGGACGCCCGGGAAGTCCGAGGCCTTCGCCGTCCTGAGGTCGGAGCCGCTCCCTTTCACCCGCAGGACCTTGACCTCGCGGCCCCGGAAGTCCTCCTCCGCGACCTTCAGGGAGGTGTTGCCACCTCCCCAGAGGACCAAGGCAGGCTCGGCGCCGATGAGCCGGCTCTGGTACACCAGCAGGTCCAGGCCCGTCAGGCCCTGGGCCTCGGCATCCGACCAGCGGCTCTGCACAGGCCTCCACCTCTAGCAGGGTGCTGAAAAAACCTTTCGACCATCCCCCTGTCCCCCTTCCTGGCCAGGAAGGGGGAAGAAGTTGTATCTGGGGGACACCCCCAGACCCCTGCCAAAGGGGCTGCGCCCCTCTGGACTCCTACTTTTTCACCAACCTGCTATGCCCCGCTGGCCGCCGGGGGCGGCACCTGGCGGCGGAACTCCACCTGCACCGTGGGCCGGATGACGACCTCCTCCACAAG
>JACQOS010000080.1 GCA_016202425.1 Chloroflexota bacterium | reverse complement strand
TACTCTCCCCCGTGCAACGGGGGAGAGTAATCCCTTCCCCCGCTCGCGGGGGAAGGTTAGGATGGGGGTACAGGAGCCAGGGACTGCTCTTATGGATAACTGAAAGGCCCTGGTTGCATGAAGGCTCCGGCTCTGTTGAAATCCTGTCCACCGCAGCCTCTAGGGCCCCGGCACTGGCGCTAGGCGGGGCGCGACCCCTCATCGCGCGGGTCGCGCCCTTCGTTTTTTTTGCGCGACCAACTTCCCAGGACGTATAATCGAACGAGGCGAAGGGCACAGCCTCGTGGCGTATTCTCCTTCGACGCGCTGGTGTCGGAGGAGGGCTGAGGTTCACTATGCGGGTCCTCTGGCGCATCACCCGGCGGGCATCCCGCTACAAGAGACGGCTAGCGCTCGCGTACCTCTCTATGGCTGTGTCCACCGGCTCCTCGCTGGCCGTTCCTCCGCTCTTAGGTGGGGCCGTGGACGCCGTCCTCTCGTCGGGCGGCCGGGACCTGCTCGTCACCTTGGCCCTGGCTATCGTGGGCGCCAGCCTGCTGCGCGGCCTGTCCGGCTTCGGCCAGATGTACCTGGGGGAGGCGGTGTCCCAGCGAGTGGCCTACGACTTGCGGAACGAGTTCTACGACCACCTCCAGCGGCTCAGCTTCGCCTATCACGACAAGGAGCAGACCGGAGACCTGATGTCCAAGGCCACCGCCGACGTGGAAGGCGTGCGCATGTTCATTCAAACGGGGCTCATCCGCTCCGTCCACATGGCCATCATGATCCTCGGCGTTGGCGTGCTCATGGCGCTGCTGGACTGGCGCCTGGCACTCCTGAGCCTTCTGTTCGTCCCCGGGGTTGCCTGGAGGGGGGCCCAGATCGCCATGCGCCTGAGAGAGACATGGCTGAAAGTCCAGGCAGAGCTGGGGCACCTGTCTACGGTGCTCCAGGAGAACCTGGCGGGGCAGCGGGTCGTCAAGGCCTTCGCGGCTGAGGAGTACGAGCAGCAACGGTTCCGGGAAAGGGCGGCCAACGTCGCCGTGGAGGGGTATCGGGCTGAGCAGCTCCACGCCTCCAACACCGCTCTCATGACGCTGTTCCACCTGGGAGCCACCACCCTCATCCTGTGGTGGGGTGGGAGGGAGGTGGTCTCAGGCTCGCTGACCGCTGGGCAGCTCACGCAGTTCCTCTTCTACCTGGGACTGCTGGCCATGCCCGTGCGGATGGCGGCGTGGGTGGTCACCTCCTTCTCTCGGGCCGTCGCCGCCGGGCAGCGCATCTTCGCCGTGCTGGACGCTGAGTCCCCCGTGCGGGAGCCCAAGAACGCGGTGCCCCTGCCTCGCGTGAAGGGGCACGTCCTGTTCGAGCATGTCTCCTTCAACTACGGCTCCGTGGCGCCTGTCCTCCAGGACATCACCTTTGAGGCCAAAGCAGGCCAGGTGGTTGCCATTCTGGGGGCCCCTGGCAGCGGCAAGAGCACCATTGTGCACCTTATCCCCCGTTTCTACGACGTCACCTCTGGCCGGGTCCTCATCGACGGCGTAGACGTCCGGGCCGCGACGCTCAGCTCCCTCCGGGCCAACGTGGGCATCGCCCTCCAGGACGTGTTCCTGTTCACGGCGACCATCCGCGAGAATATCGCCTATGGCGTCAAAGAGGCCCCTCTGGAAAAGGTCGTGCACGCCGCCAAGGTGGCCCAGCTCCATGACTTCATCATGTCCCTGCCCGAGGGATACGATACCTGGGTGGGGGAGCGGGGGGTCACCCTCTCCGGCGGCCAGCGCCAGCGCCTGGCCATTGCCCGGACGTTCCTGGTGGACCCGCCGGTCCTGATCCTGGACGACTCCACCTCCAGCGTGGATGCCGAGACGGAGCACCTCCTCCTCAAAGCCCTGCGGGAGGTGATGAAGGGCCGCACGACCTTCGTCATCGCCCATCGCCTGAGCACGGTCCACCGAGCAGACCTGATCCTGGTCCTGCGGGAGGGTGAGATCGTCCAGCGGGGGACCCACCAGGAGCTGATTCGGGAGCCGGGACCCTATCAGGAGATCTACGAGCTCCAGTTCCGCCCCCAGGAGCCGCTTCTGGTGCCCGCAGGCCCGGGGCGCGGGGAGGGAACGGCCCCTGCCCCCCAGAGCGAGACCTCTTCTGGACAGAGGGACGCCTGAATGTGGGCGGGACACGGTGGTGCCTGGGGGGCGGGCTGGCACGCCCACCACGGCGGCCTGGACGACGAGTCGCACGGCCAGCTCTATAACCACGAGGTCGTCCGGCGGCTCCTCCCCTACTTCCGGTCGCACCTGGGGCTAGTCCTGGTGGCCCTGGCGATGATGCTCCTGTACACCGGGACCCAGGTGGCCATCCCCTGGCTGGTGGGCCATATCATCGACTCGCTTCTCATCCCGGGCGGTGGTAACCTCGCCGGCCTGAGCCGGGCGGCGGTCCTGCTGCTCCTGGTGGTGGGCGCCAATCTGGTGGGCAACTACACCTACCTGCGCACCCTGGGTAAGGTGAGCCAGGACGTCCTCTACCGGCTGCGCACCGGCATGTTCGACCACCTCCAGCGGCTGTCGGTCCCCTTCTTCGACAAGAACGAGGCGGGCCGGGTGATGAGTCGCGTCCAGAACGACGTGAACCAGCTCCAGGACTTCCTGCCCGTGGTCACGCTCACCCTCGGGGACCTGTTGAGCCTGGTGGGAATCGTGGTCGTGATGCTCCTCATGGACGTCCGCCTGGCGCTGGTCACCTTCACCGTGATCCCGGTGCTCGGGGCCATCCTCCTGGTGTGGCAGAGGTCGGCCAGGGTCGCCTTCATCCGGGTCCGCCGGGCCATCTCTGTGGTCAACTCGCGCCTTCAGCAGAACATCTCAGGAGTGCGGGTGGTGCAGAGCCTGAACCGGGAGGACGTGAACCTCCAGGAGTTCGATGAGGTCAACTATGGCCACATGTCCGCCAACCTCTCGGCCATCCGCCTCGCCGCGTTCCTGATGCCCGTGGTGGAGCTGCTC
Source organism: Chloroflexota bacterium (assembly GCA_016202425.1). Lineage (GTDB taxonomy): Bacteria > Chloroflexota > Dehalococcoidia > Lucifugimonadales > JACQOS01 > JACQOS01. The sequence goes on along the minus strand of JACQOS010000080.1, from coordinate 1,217 downwards.
ACGGCGGCGGGCCTCGCCCTGGTGGTGGTCGTGGGAGGGATGATGGTCCTGGACGGCGATCTCCTCCCGGGGGCCCTGGTGGCCTTTGCCCTCTACGTGCAGCGGTTCTTCGAGCCCGTTCGCAGCTTGACGCAGCAGTACACGCAGTTCCAGCGGGCGATGACGTCGGGGGTGCGCATCTTCCAGCTTCTGGACGTGCAGCCGGAAGTGGTCGAGCGACCCGGCGCGCGCGAGCTACCCCTCTTGCGGGGAGAGGTCCGCTACGAGGGGGTGGGCTTCGAGTATGTCCCGGACGTTCCGGTCCTCCAGGACGTGGACCTGCACCTCAAGCCGGGCCAGAAGGTTGCCCTGGTAGGCCCCACAGGGGCGGGAAAGAGCACCATGGCGGCGCTCCTGGCCCGCTTCTACGACCCTGCCCGGGGCCGCATCACGGTGGACGGCAACGACCTCCGGGAGGTGACCCGCGCCTCCTACGCCAGGCAGCTAGGGATGGTGCTCCAGGAGCCCTTCCTGTTTTCCCTTTCCGTCGCTGAGAACATCCGCTACCGCCATAAGGAGGCTACCCTGGAGGAGGTGATGGAAGCCGCCAGGGCGGTGGGCGCCCACGACTTCATCCTGCGTCTCGAGCAGGGCTACCACACCATGCTCAGGGAGCGGGGCGGCAACCTCAGCATGGGGCAGCGCCAGCTCATCAGCTTTGCCCGGGCCGTGCTGGCCAACCCTCGCATCCTGGTCCTGGATGAGGCCACGGCCAATATCGACAGCTTCACCGAGGCGATGATCCAGCGGGCGCTGGGAAGGCTGCTGGCCCACCGCACTGCCTTGATCATCGCCCATCGGCTCTCCACCGTCCGAAACGCGGACCTCATCGTTGTCCTGGACCAGGGACGCATCACAGACATGGGGACCCATGAGGAGCTCCTGGGCCGCTGCGCCCTCTACGCCCGACTCTACACCCTGAACTTCCAGGACACCGAGGACCGTCCGGCGGCGCCCGCCCTGCTCCAGGATGGCAGGGCCCCGGAAGAGCGGCCCGGAAAGGTCCGCTCGCCAACCCGGGAGTCCGGCCTGCCAGACTAGGTCTGGTCACGGGACTTTCTTGACCAGCTCCGCCTCGATGGTGATCTTGGCGGTATCACCGACCAGGAGCTTGCCGGCCTCCAGCACCATGTTCCAGGTGAGGTCAAAGTCCTTGCGGTTCACCGTGGTCTCGGCGG
>JACQOS010000004.1 GCA_016202425.1 Chloroflexota bacterium | reverse complement strand
CGCCTCTGGCGGTGCTCTCCGACAGACCTCAACTGGTCGTCAACTACTTCACGCAGCTTTTCGCCCAGGTGACCAACCCTCCGCTGGACGCCATCCGGGAGGAGCTGGTGACCTCTACCGAGATGCTGCTGGGCGCCCAGGGCAACCTGCTGCACGAGGCCCCTGAGCACTGCCAGCGGTTGAAGCTGCCGTACCCGATTTTGACCAACGCCGAGATGGAGCAGGTCCGCCATGTCCGTGGGGGGTGGATGAGGGCGAAGACCCTTCCCATCCTGTTCGCGGTAGGGGAGGGTGCAGGCAGCCTGGCCCGGGCCGTGGACCGCCTGTGCCAGGAGGCCGCGGCTGCGGTCCGAGAGGGCTCTACCATCCTGGTGCTTTCCGATCGCGGGGTGAACGCCGAGCACGCGCCCATCCCCAGCCTGCTGGCCACCGCGGCGGTGCACCACCATCTCGTCCGGGAAGGGCTACGGCTCTCGACGAGTCTTGTGGTGGAGTCGGGGGAGCCCCGGGAGGTGATGCACTTCGCCCTGCTGGTGGGGTACGGCGCCGGTGCCGTGAACCCTTACCTGGCCTACGAGACGCTGGAGGACCTGCGCCGACGGGGAATGCTGTCGGAGAAAACCGACGCCGAGACCGCAGAGAAGCACTACGTGAAGGCCATGACGAAGGGGCTGCTGAAGGTGGCGTCCAAGATGGGCATCTCCACCCTCCAGGGCTACTGCGGGGCCCAGATCTTCGAGGCGGTGGGGCTGAACCAGGAGGTCATTGACAACTACTTCACCTGGACTCCCTCCCGCATAGGCGGTATCGGTGTTGACGTCATCGAAGAGGAGGCCCGGAGGCGCCACGCCCAGGCCTATGACGAAGGCCGGGTGGCGGCGGCGCTGGACCTGGAGGCTGGCGGCAACTACCAGTGGCGCCAGGACGGCGAGTACCACATGTGGAACCCGGAAGCTATCGCCCAGGTCCAGCAAGCGGTCCGCGCGAGCAGCTACCCGTCCTACAAGAAGTTCGCCGAGCTGGCGGACACTTCTGAGAAGAGGCTGTGCACCCTGCGGGGCCTGCTGGAGTTCAGGCCTGCCCAGAAGCCCGTTCCCCTGGAGGAGGTGGAGCCGGCATCGGAGATCGTGAAGCGGTTTGCCACGGGGGCCATCTCCCTGGGGGCCATCGGCCGGGAGGCCCATGAGACCCTGGCCATCGCCACCAACCGCATGGGCGGCAAGAGCAACACGGGCGAAGGGGGCGAGGACTACCGGCGCTTCAAGCCGGACCCCAACGGCGACTCCCGCAGCAGTGCTGTCAAGCAGGTGGCCTCGGGCCGGTTCGGCGTTACCACCAACTACCTGGTCAACGCCAGGGACCTGCAGATCAAGATGGCCCAGGGCTCGAAGCCTGGTGAAGGGGGCCAGCTTCCCGGCCACAAGGTGTCCGAGTACATCGCCTGGGTCCGTCACACGACGCCTGGGGTGGAGCTGATCTCTCCTCCGCCCCATCACGACATCTACTCCATCGAGGACCTGGCCCAGCTCATCCACGACCTGAAGAACGTCAACCCTGGGGCCAGGATCCACGTGAAGCTGGTGGCTGAGGTGGGCGTGGGCACCATCGCCGCAGGCGTCTCCAAGGCCCATGCGGACGTGGTGCTCATCAGCGGGGACAGCGGTGGGACTGGCGCCTCGCCGGAATCGTCCATCAAGCACGCTGGCCTGCCGTGGGAGCTGGGGCTGGCGGAGACGCAGCAGGTGCTGGTGCAGAACGACCTGCGCGGCCGCATCGTGGTCCAGACGGACGGTCAGTTGAAGACCGGCCGGGACGTGGCCATCGCCTGTCTCCTGGGGGCTGAGGAGTTCGGCTTCTCCACCGCGCCACTCATTAGCCTGGGCTGTATCATGCTCCGGAAGTGCCACCTGAACCTGTGCTCCGTGGGCATCGCCACCCAGGACCCAGAACTGAGGAAGCGGTTCGCCGGCAAGCCCGAGCACGTCATCAACTACTTCTTCTTTGTGGCGGAGCACCTGCGGGAGATCATGGCCCAGTTGGGCTTCCGGACGGTGAACGAGATGGTGGGCCGGGTGGACAGGCTCGACACCCGCAAAGCCATTGACCACTGGAAAGCCAAGGGGCTGGACTTCTCTCACCTGCTCCACCGGCCCGAGGTCTCGCCTACGGTGGCCACGTACTGCCGCCAGTCCCAGGACCACGGCCTAGACAAGGCTCTGGACCACACCTTGATCCTGCTGGCGGAGAGCGCCGTGCACGGCAATGGCGCCGTGCAGCACTCCCTGCCCATCCGCAACTCCAACCGCACGGTGGGGACGATGCTGAGCGGGGAGGTGGCCAAGCGGTACGGGGAGGAGGGGTTGCCGGAGGACACCATCCAGTTCCACTTCACGGGCTCGGCAGGGCAGAGCTTTGGGGCCTTCCTGGCGAAAGGCATCTCCTTGACTCTCGAGGGGGACGCCAACGACTACATGGGCAAGGGGATGGCCGGTGGCAGGATCGTCGTCTACCCTCCCAAGGGGTCCACGTTCGTGCCTGAGGACAACATCGCCGTGGGCAACGTGGTGCTCTATGGGGCCACGGGAGGCAGGGCGTTCATCCGCGGCATGGCGGGCGAGCGGTTCTGCGTGCGGAACAGCGATTGCCATGCGGTGGTGGAAGGGGTGGGGGACCACGGCTGCGAGTACATGACCGGCGGTCTGGTGGTGGTGCTGGGGAGGACGGGGCGGAACTTCGCCGCGGGCATGAGTGGCGGCATCGCCTACGTGCTGGACGAGGCGGGCGACTTCCGGCGCCGGTGCAACCTGGACATGGTGGAGCTGGAGCCTGTGGAGGACCCCACGGACCAGGTGGTGCTTCAGACCATGGTCCGATGGCACCAGCGCTACACCGGGAGCAGCAAGGCGCAGAAGGTGCTGGCCCAGTGGAAGACGATGCTGCCCAAGTTCGTCAAGGTGATGCCCATCGCCTACCGCAAGGTGCTGGAGAAGAACGGGCAGCAGGCCAAGGAGCTGGAGCTGGTGCTGCATGGGTAAGCCCACGGGGTTCATGGAGCTGGGCCGGCAGCCTCCGCCCCGTCAGCCCGTGGCGGACCGCGTGAGGCACTGGCGCGAGTTCTACGAAAGGTGGGACGAGCAGAAGGCCCGCGAGCAGGGCGCCCGGTGCATGGACTGCGCCGTCCCTTTCTGTCACCGGGGCTGCCCGCTGGGCAACATCATCCCCGACTGGAACGATCTGGTGTACCGGGGCAACTGGAAGCGGGCCCTGGAGGTGCTGCACAGCACCAACAACTTCCCCGAGTTCACGGGTAGGGTCTGCCCTGCCCCTTGCGAGTCCGCCTGTGTCCTCTCCATCAACTCGGACCCCGTGACCATCGAGTACATCGAGAAGGCCATTGCCGAGCGGGGCTTCGAAGAGGGCTGGATCGCCCCTGAGCCGCCCAAGAGACGCACGGGCAAGAAGGTGGCGGTGGTCGGCTCTGGGCCCGCGGGCCTGGCCTGTGCCCAGCAGCTCCACCGGGCGGGCCATCAGGTGACGGTGTTCGAGCGGGACAACTACCTGGGCGGCCTGCTGGCCCTGGGCATTCCCGACTTCAAGCTGGAGAAGCGCATCGTCCGCCGGAGGCTCGCTCTCATGGAGGAAGAGGGGGTGGTCTTCAGGAGGGGGGTCAACGTGGGGGTGGACCTGCCCGCGCAAGGGCTGTTGCGCCGTTTCGATGCCGTCTGCCTGGCCGTCGGCGCGACGAAAGCGCGGGAACTCCCCATCCCGGGCCGAGAGCTGGAAGGCGTCCACCTGGCCATGGACTACCTCACCCAGCAGAACAGGCTGCTGGCCGGAGAGGTTGTCCCTGCCGAAAAGCGCATCACCGCCGAGGGGAAGCGGGTGGTCATCCTGGGGGGTGGCGATACCGGCGCCGATTGCCTGGGCACGGCCCATCGCCAGGGGGCCGAGGTGGTGTACCAGTTCGAGCTGCTTCCCGCTCCTCCGCCCGACAGAGGCGCCGACAACCCCTGGCCCCAGTGGCCCATCATCATGCGGTCCTCGGCGGCCCACGAGGAGGGCGGCATCCGCGACTACAGCATCCAGACCAAGAGCTTCTCGGGCCGCAACGGTCGGGTGGAGAGGCTCCACGCGGTCCGGCTGGACTGGGGCAGGGAGGACGGCACGGGCCGCATGGTGATAAAGGAGGTCCCGGGGAGCGATTTCGATTTCGAGGTCGAGGCCGACCTGGTGCTGCTGGCCCTGGGCTTCGTGCACCCGGAGCACGAAGGCCTGGTGAAGGAGCTGGGACTCAAGCTGGACGGCCGGGGCAACATCGCCGTGGACCAGGGCCGGATGACCAGCATCCCAGGGGTCTTCGCCGCCGGCGATGCCGCGCGGGGCGCCTCCCTGGTGGTGTGGGCTATCGCGGAGGGGCGCGAGGCCGCCCACCATATGGACAAGTACCTCATGGGGATCACGGCCCTCCCCCGCAGCCTCTACGCCCGCGCCTTGTAAGGCGCGGGACTATTCACCTGCAACAGCCTCCAGGCCAAGGCTAGCCCTTGAAAAGGGGTTGCCGCTGTCATTGCGAGGCCCGATGAAATCGGGGCGTGGCAATCTGGCGGCAGGGGGGTCACCCCTCCTCCAGATTGCTTCGTCGTCCCGATGCTCTCGGGATTCCTCGCAATGACAATATTCATGAATGTATTTCAGGTACACTATGCTAGGTTGAAGAGACCTGCCTACGACGCGCCACCTTCCAGACCATGACGACAGCAAGTGCGAGCGCCAGCGCCCCCAGGCCCCACGCGGTGAGGCCGGGTATTGGCGTGGGCGTTGGAGCGGGCTACCGCGCGCCGCCGGAGGCGAACACCTGGATGCGGTTGTTCCCAGTATCCGCCACGTAGACGTTGCCCGATGCGTCCATGGCGACGCCGGACGATTGGCTGAACTGACCGTCGCCGATGCCCGAGGCGCCCCACTTGGCGAGGAAGGCGCCGCCGGAGGTGAACTTCTGGATGCGGTTGTTGTCTATATCCGCCACGTAGACGTTGCCCGCTGCGTCCACGGCGACGCCCCAGGGTTCATTGAACTGGCCGTCGCCGCTGCCCTTGGCGCCCCACTTGGCCAGGAAGGCGCCGCCGGAGGTGAACT
>JACQOS010000003.1 GCA_016202425.1 Chloroflexota bacterium | reverse complement strand
GGGGGTCAAACCCCCTCTGGACTCCCCCAGTCAAGGAGTTTTGAGACAGGTTCATGAAGTGCATGGGACTTTTTCGGGGCCCCGATCGCGGTAGGCATCGGCGAAGGCCTGGAGGCGCGACTCATCGTAGGCATCCATCGTGTCCATCACCCCCCAACCCGTCAGAGCGATGGTGTGCGTCATGGTAGGGTAAGGGGCCAGCAGGAGCCAGCAGGGAGAGGCCCGCTGGTTCTTGACGTAATCCTCTAATTGTTTGATGAGCGCCGAGTCCTGGGTGTTGTACTGGATCAGGACGCCCCCGTGCTCCAGGTTGTGCACCTGCCGCTCGTTGGGGATGGGGATAGGAGCGATGCCCCAGGGCGCCGGTGCCCCCCAGTGGGGCCCCGAGGTAGGGGGAACGCTGTTGTAGCCGGCGAAGGTCTGCCCTTCAGGGATGTGTTGGAAACCCTGGACGGAGAAACGCTCCCCCACGGTGCGGGCCTGGGGCTGCCCTGGGGTAGCGGTGGGCTCCTCGCACCCCCAGAGAAGCGTGGCCGCCAGCAGGAGACTGCTCAGAAGGACGGCGTCTCTGATCAGACCGCTCTGCAAGCTGCCTTACTCCCACTCGATGGTGCCGGGAGGCTTGCTGGTGATGTCGTACACCACCCGGTTGACCCTGGGGACCTCGTTGACGATGCGGCTGGAGATGCGGGCCAGGGTGTCATAGGGGAGCCGCGCCCAGTCGGCGGTCATGGCGTCCTGGCTGGTGACGGCGCGGATGGCCACGACGTAGCCGTAGGTACGGTAGTCGCCCATGACGCCCACGCTCCGGGCTTCGGTGAGGACAGCGAAGCTCTGCCAGAGCTGGCGGTAGAGACCCGCCGCCTTGACCTCGTCCATGACGACCCAGTCGCAGCCCCGGAGGGTCTCCAGCTTCTCCCGGGTGACCTCCCCCAAGATCCGGATGGCGAGCCCAGGGCCCGGGAAGGGTTGGCGGTACACCATCTCCTCGGGCAGCCCCAGGGCAAGGCCGACGCCGCGTACTTCGTCCTTGAAGAGGTAGCGCAGGGGCTCCACCAGATTCAGGCTCATGGTGGCGGGCAGGCCGCCCACGTTGTGGTGCGTCTTGATCTTCGCCGCCGCACGGTGTTCGGGGGTCTGGCTCTCGATGACGTCCGGGTAGAGCGTCCCCTGGGCCAGGAAGTCCACCTCGCCCAGGCGCTCCGCCGCCTGCCCTTCGAACACGCGGATGAACTCCTCGCCGACCACGCGCCGCTTCTCCTCGGGGTCCACCGCCCCCTTGAGGCGCCGCAGGAACCGCTCCTCGGCATCCACGTACACCAGGTTCAACCGGAGGTGCCGGCGAAAGACCTCCAGCACCCGGGAGGGCTCCTCCCGCCGGAGCAGCCCGTTGTTGACGAAGACACAGGTGAGCTGGTCGCCGACGGCCCGGTGGACCAGGGTGGCCGTGACCGCCGAGTCCACTCCGCCGGACAGCGCGCAGATGACCTTGCCGTCGCCCACCTGCTCGCGGATGCGCTGGACGGCCTGGCCGACAAAGTTGGCCGGGGTCCAGGTGGCCTGGCAGCCGCAGACCTTGAAGAGGAAGTTGGCCAGAAGCTCCCGTCCCTGGGGGGTATGGGCCACCTCCGGGTGGAACTGGAGGCCAATGAAACCGTCGCCACCCATGGCGGCGATGGGGGAGTTCTCCGTGTAGGCGAGGGCCTGGAAGCCAGGGGGCATCTCGGCGATCCTGTCGCCGTGGCTCATCCAAACGGGGATGGAGGGCGGCAGCCCCTCGAACAACGGGCTCCCCGGAGGGTTCTGGTGGAGGATAGCGAGACCGTACTCCCGGCTGGCGGCAGCAACCACGCGGCCGCCCAACTGGTGGGCCAGGACCTGCATGCCGTAGCAGATTCCCAGCACGGGCAGCTTGTGCTCGTAGACCCAGGAAGGCGCCAGGGGGGCCCCGGGCTCGTACACGCTTGCTGGCCCGCCGGAGAGGATGATGCCCCTGGGGTTCAGGGCCGCGACGGTGTCCCAGGAGGCGGTGTGCGGGACGATCTCGCAGTAGACGTGGCTCTCCCGCACCCGACGGGCGATGAGGCGGCTGTACTGGGAGCCAAAGTCAATGATCAGGATGGCCTCTCCCTGGAGCTGGGATGGCTCCGCGGGGAGAGGCTGCTGGCCCCGCTTCTCCCTGGCGATCTCCAGGTACGTGGAGACCTCAACGTCGTCGCTGGTGGCTACTCGGCGGGTGGTTGGGGAGGTCTCGGGCTCCATACGTTCCTGGCGCCAGCTCTCCTGTGGGGGCGTCGGCAATAGCTTGAGGGTAGCACCTGTGCTATACTCCGGTCAAGGCTACAGGGAGGCCGACGGTGCGGGCCGCCACGCTTGGGAGCAACCCAGCTTTGCACAAGAAACCCCGTTTTCAGGTCAATTGCTGTGCAAGGCCAGGGCATACCTAATGTACTGGAAGCTCCCACCATGATTGAAACGGCGAGTTACACGGTTGACACGCTATCCCAAAGGCGGCGGGGAATTTACTACACTCCACCGCTTGCAGCTCAGGCTATGGCTGCTTGGGCCGTTCGCTCAAATACCGACCGAGTAATGGAGCCATGTTTTGGGTCGGGTGTATTTCTAGCGGCGATCAAGCAGGTCTCCGCCGCCCGCCAGTTTGCTTTGGTGGAGACGCACGGCGTTGAGTTGATGGAAGCAGCGCACGGCATGGCCTTGGCAACCAATCTGATAGAGGCTCGCCATGCTATTTTGGGGGACTTCTTGGGCGTGAAGCCCTTCCATGTTGACGCCGTTATCGGCAATCCGCCCTACCTAAGACTCCGTTCCCTGCCAGAAAACCAGTTGAAACGTGCGTTGAGCGCAGCCCGCGAGGCCACGGGTGTCTCGATGGACACCTCTGGCAGTGTATGGATGGCCTTTGTGCTCCATGCAACTAGATTCCTTGCGCCTGATGGCAGAATGACCTTGGTACTCCCACATGAGTTCACCCATGTGCGCTATGCCCGCGCCCTGTGGTCCTTCCTTGGTGACCACTTTGGTAGCCTGCGGATTGCTCGTGTGAGGGAACGGCTGTTCCCTGACATCATGCAAGAGGCGATCATCCTGTTTGCTGACCACCATGGCGGTGCTACGAATGTGGTGGACTTTGAAGCGTACCAAACAACCCAGGGCTTGGTAGGCGGCGCGCCCATAGTTCGGAAGCAACTCTCCCTTAACGAGATAGTCACAGGGGGGCGCCCGTTTTTGAAGGCACTGCTGCCCACTGAGTTGACGGAGTTGCTGAACAACCGCCTCTCGCCATTGACCGTGCCAGTGCCCGAGTCCTGTACCTTCAACATTGGCTACGTGAGTGGGCACAAAGCATTTTTCCATCCAGACCAGGACACTATCAACAAGTTTCAGCTAGCAACAACTAGCCTCCGAAGTGCGCTCACCTCGAGCCGGGAACTGGCTGGCGTTGGCATTCGCACTTCGACAATGGCCGTTGACAATACACGCAAGCTTTTCTACCCAAACGAAGAACTCTCCTCAGCAGAGAAGCGATATATCCGCGCCGGGGAGCAAGATGGAGTCGATTCGGGCTATAAATGCAGAAATCGAGAGCCTTGGTACAAAGTCCCGGATGTTCGGGTTCCTAGTTGTATGCTTTCAGTGTTTGGGGCAACGCCCACGCTCGTTGCGAACGATGGCCGCCTAGTGGCAAGTAACAGTCTGTTGTGTGGGTTCCTCCGTGCTACTTGCACGGTAGAGCAATTCCTAGCCGCATGGTACACATCTCTTACTCTACTGTCATGTGAGTTGCAAGTCCACTCGCTCGGTGGAGGTGTGCTGGTATTGATTCCAGGAGAGGTGGCGGCAGTCAGAACTCCAGCGCCATCGTCACTTTCGACCCAGCACATAGGTGCTCTAGACGAGGCACTCAAATTGGGAACAGGCAATCCCTACCTGTTAGGGGATGAATCAGTGTTACGACAATCCATGAAACTAACCGTGAAGGAAGTGGAACTTATTCAGGAAGGCGTGAGGCTCCTCGCTAATTGGCGCAGCGCCGATACCACTGAGGACATACAGTTACCTTTAGGTGAAAACATCGAGGAATAAGTGGCGAAGTTTGAAGGTGGCGACCATGCGGTCAACGAACGTCGAAATGTGCAAGTCGTGGCCCAGGAGTGGCCTAAGCAGATCGTCGCGGAGAACCGGGGGCGTTGTTGCGAAGTCCACAACTATGTATGCGAATTGGTCAAAGACACCTCGGATGTCTCTGTAAGTCGGCCCCTCGCGTCCAGTGATGGCGTCGTAAAACTGGGAGTACCTAACGTGATCGACTGTTTCATGCTCCAACCCAGCCTTGATTGGCCGAAGAGGCATCAAATAGATGTAGCCGATCACTGCCATCGGGAAACGATCTTGGAGACTGATGCATTCCCCGATTATTTGCTCGTAGTAGGTAAGCACATTCTTGCCAACGGAACTCATCTGGCTCCGAATGCCGATCATCATCAATGGCCCATTCGCGGGGTCGATAACAGAGACATCAACGTCCTTCGGCTTGTGGGAGCCGAAGATGGTGGCTTCCTGCATCACAGCTACCTTCCGTTTAAGGGAATCTGGAGTCAGCCGTGCTGTCAGGTCGTCAGACAGTCTGCGGTGAAGGATTTTGATGAACCCTTGGCCTCTGACTGCCTTAACCGGGTCCCGTGTATAGACCCCATGCATCTCGAGGAGCATTGCGGGGATATCCATTTTAGCAACTCCCCCGGCCAAGCCGCACACATTATAAGAGATTCAGTGATTTTTGTGCAGGAGGCATTCCTTGTGCAAAGCTGGAGCAACCCCATGTAAAGGTGCCACCGATGCCGCAGCGACTGGGTGGTAGAGCAGCATCGCACGTGGCGGGGCCGGGCATGGCCCGTCTGGCCCTGCCGAAGCACCTTTCCGGCCAGGTCCAGGCAGCCGTGGAGTGCCTCCGCAGCGGCGGTGTGGTGGCCTTTCCCACGGACACCGTCTACGGCCTTGGAGTGGACTTCCTCTCGCGACAGGCGGTCCTGCGGGTGCTGGAGATGAAGGGAAGGCCGGAGCACCTGGGGCTTCCGTTGCTCCTGGCCAAGGTGGAGGCGCTGGAGGAGGTGGCCGCCGAGCTGTCGGAGGGCGCCTGGAGGCTGGCTCGGGCCTTCTGGCCGGGGGCATTGACGCTGGTAGTCCGACGGGTCCCCCACATTCCCGACATCATCACGGGAGGACGCGACACGGTGGCAGTACGCGTGCCTGGCCATCCGGTGCCCAGGGCCCTGGCCCGTGGGCTGGGGAGGCCCATCACGGGCACCAGCGCCAACCGGTCGGGGCAGCCTCCCGCGAGGACGGCGGAAGAGGTGCGCGGGCAGTTGGGAGCATGGGTGGACTTGGTGCTGACCGGTGGGCCGGTCCCCGGAGGCCGCGAGTCCACCATCGTTGACCTGACGGGCCCGGAGCCGAGGCTCCTGCGAGCAGGTGCCATTCCGCTGGAGGATGTCCTGACGGCCCACGACGGACACCCGGGGCGGGTGCGCCCCCGGCGGGTGAGCGTCTGATGCAGTCTCGAGGACGCGTTCGCGGCGCGACTGCCGGCGGTGGAGTCACCGTGGGGACCCCGGCATGGCTGTCGGGGTACGAGGAGCTGGTGGAAAGGGCCCTCAAAGGCGCCCTGGGCCAGCAGTCGTTCCCGCTGTACCGGCTTATGGAATACCAGCTTGGCTGGCGGGACGAGCACGGGGCCGCCCAGGAGAGGGCCGCGCCCAGGCTGTACGGTGCGCTCTGCCTCCTGGCCTGCGGGGGCCTGGGAGGACCGGCGGAGCGGGCGGTGCCTGCGGCGGTGGCCCTGGAGCTGGTGTACCAGTTCCTGCAGGCGCACGCGGACTTGCAAGAGGGAAGCCAGGAGCGGTACCAGCGGCCCACCTTGTGGTGGGTCTCGGGGCCTGCCCAGGCCATCAACGTGGGCGATGGGCTCCACACCCTGGCCCGGCTTGCCCTGATGCGCCTGACAGAACAGGGAGTCCCGGAGCACCAGGTGGTGCGCTCCCTCCAGACTCTGGACGCCGCCTGCCTGCGCACCTGCGAGGGGGTCCACCAGGGGCTGGTGTACCAGGAACGCCTGGACATCTCTCCGGACCAGTACGAGAGGACGGCGCGGGCAAGTACAGGGGCGCTCGTGGGGTGTGCTCTGGAGCTGGGCGCCCAGGCCGCCGAGGCGCCGGCAGGCACAGGGGAAACCCTCCGGGCCGCAGGGGAGGACCTGGGAGTGGCCTTCCAGGTCCAGGAGGACATCCAAGGGCTGTGGGGTGCGCCCCTCTCCGGCAAACCCAGGGGCAGCGAGACCCTGGTCAAGAAGAAGGGGTACCCCGTGGTCTACGCCCTGGAACACGCCCCCCTGGCCCAGAAGAGGGAGCTCGGCGCACTCTTCTTCAAGCGCGTGCTGGAGCCAGTGGACCTGGAGCGGCTGACGGCGCTCCTGGAGGGCTTGGGGGCAAGGGCAGCGGCGCAGCTCGCCGCGGAGGAGCACCTCCGGCGGGCGCTTCTCCGGCTGGAGGGCATCTTCGTGGTAGAGGACTGCCGGCGGGACCTGGAGCGGACGGGCCGCTGGCTGGCGCTCCGGGACAACTGATCTCGAATCTTCTCGTGGGAGAGGGCCGTTGAAAAAGAAGACCGTTCGGGACATCGACGTAACGGGCAAGCGGGTGCTGCTTCGGGCCGATCTGAACGTCCCCTTCGTGCCCGGGACCACCACCATAGCCGACGACAGCCGCATCCAGGCGGTGATGCCCACCCTGAAGTACCTCAAGAAGCGGCAGGCGCGCATCGTTCTTTGCTCCCATCTCGGAAGGCCGGGAGGCAAGGTGGCGAAGGAGCTCCGCATGACGCCCATCGCCTTCCGCCTGGAAGCCCTCCTGGGCGAGCCCATCATCTACGTCCGGGAGTGTGTTGGCTCCCTGGTCCGGCAGGCGGCCGAGGAGCTCCAGGAGGGTCAGGTGCTGCTTCTGGAGAACCTCCGGTTCCACGAGGAGGAGGAGGCCAACGACTCCGCCTTCGCCCAGGCGCTGGCCTCCCTGGGAGACGTGTACGTGAACGACGCCTTCGGCGCGGCACACCGGGCCCACGCCTCTATCGCCGCCGTTACCCGCTATCTGCCTGCCGTAGCTGGGCTCCAGATGGAGAAAGAGATGAGGATGCTGAGCTCCGCTCTGGACAACCCGGCGCGCCCTCTGGGAGCAGTGATCGGCGGGGCAAAGGTGAGCGAGAAGATCGGCATCCTGGAAAACCTCCTGCAAAGGGTCAACCGACTCTTCATCGGCGGTGGGCTGGCGGCCACGTTCTTCAAGGCCCAGGGACACGACATGGGCAGCTCCCTGGTTGAACCCGAGCGGCTGGGGCTGGCGCTGGACATCCTGCGCAATGCCGCTCAACTGGGGGTCCAGGTCTTCCTGCCCCAGGACGTGGTGGTGGCGGAGGCCGTTGTCCCAGAGGCGCCAGCCAGGACCGTGGAGGTCGGCCGGGTCCCCGGCGGGTGGCACCTGGTGGATATCGGGCCACGTACGGCACAGCTCTTCGGGAAGGAGCTTCGCCTGTGCCGCACGGTGGTCTGGAACGGCCCCATGGGCGTTTTCGAGTTCCCCCGCTTCGCCACGGGCACCAAGGCCGTCGCCGAGACGCTGGCCGATCTGAACGGCGCCATCACGGTGGTCGGCGGAGGCTCCACCGCCGAGGCGGTGGAGGAGCTGGGGCTCGCTCACAGCATGAACCACGTTTCCATGGGGGGTGGCGCCTCCCTGGAGTTCATGGAGGGGAGGGAGTTGCCCGGCATCGCCAACCTGTTGGACAAGGATGCGGCATGATCGACCTGCCGGCCCTGAAGGAGATCGTCCAGACCGCCGAGACCAAGATCGTGATGCTGGTCGTGGACGGCCTGGGGGGGAGCCCACATCCCGAGACCCGCCGCTCCGAGCTGGAGATGGCCCGCCTCCCTAACCTGCACCGGTTGGCCGGAGAGTCCTCGGGAGGCAGGACGGTCCCGGTGCTCCCAGGCATCGCTCCCGGCAGCGGTCCTGGCCACCTGGCCCTCTTCGGGTACGACCCTCTGAAGTACTACATCGGCCGTGGGGTGCTGGAGACCCTGGGGATAGATGCGCCCATTGGGGCCGGCGATGTGGCCGCTCGCGGCAACTTCTGCACGGTGGACGGCAACGGGCGACTGGTGGACCGCCGAGCGGGGCGCATTCCTTCCCAGGAGAGCCGCCCCCTCTGCGACCTGCTGGACACCATCAAGGCAACCGGCGTCCAGCTCAAGGTGTTGCCGGTGCAGGACTACCGGTTCGTTCTCCTCATGAAGGGCGAGGGGCTCAGCGACCAGCTCGGCGAGACGGACCCCCAACGCAACGGTGTGGAGCCTCTGCCTGTCCTGCCCCTGGCCCAGGAGGCGAAGAAGAGTGCCGAAGCAGCCAATCAGTTCGTGGAGCGGGCCCGGGAGCACCTGCGCGGCCGGGAGAAGGCCAACATGGTCCTGCTCAGGGGATTCTCGCGCCTTCCCAGCCTTCCCTCCATGGGAGCGGCGTACAAGCTGAACCCCGCCGCCGTTGCTGCTTATCCCATGTACCGGGGACTCGCCCGCGTGGTAGGGATGAAGGTCATCCCTACGGGGAAGACCTTCGACGACGAGCTGGCCACCCTGGAGGAGCACTACGAGGAGCACGATTTCTTTTTCCTCCACTACAAGCCCGCCGACGCGGCAGGGGAGGACGGCAACTTCGAAGCGAAGGTCCGGGCCCTGGAGGAGCTGGACGCCCGCATCCCGCGCCTGGTGGAGCTGAACCCCGACGTGCTGGTGGTGGCCGGGGACCACGCCACGCCCTCGCTGTTGGCTTCCCATAGCTGGCACCCGGTGCCTCTCCTCCTGCGCTCCAAGTACACCAGAGGTGATGGCGTGCCTGAGTTCACCGAACGGGCCTGTGCCCAGGGCTCCCTGGGCACCTTCCCCGCCGTCCACCTCATGCTCCAGGTCCTGGCCCACGCCGGCCGGCTGGCCAAGTTTGGTCCCTGAGCGTCATGGCAGCCCGTTGCCACCACCAGGCCGCTCCCCCGGTGCCATGCCAGGCAAGGGTAGGGCAGAGGTAGCCCCCGTGGTCACGCCGCTGGTCGCTGGCAACTGGAAGATGCACACCACTCTCGCCGAGGCCGTCGCCCTGGCCCGCGCCATCCGCCGGGCGCTGGCCCGGGTCCAGGGAGTAGAGGTGGTGCTGTGCCCTCCCTTCGTGTCTCTGGCAGCCGTGGCCCGGGCGGTAAGGGGGTCGGCCCTCCGGGTCGGCGCCCAGAACATGCACCACCAGGAAAAGGGCGCCTTCACCGGAGAGATCTCGCCCACCATGCTGAGCGGCCTTTGCCAGTACGTCATCCTGGGCCACTCGGAGCGGCGGCGCCACTTTGGCGAGACGGACGACCTAGTGAACCGGAAAGTGCTGAAAGCCGTGGAACATGGGCTCCGGCCCATCCTGTGCGTGGGCGAAAGCCTGGAGGAGAGGCAGCAGGGTAGGGCAGAGGGAGTGGTATCCCAGAGCCTCCTCGCCTGCTTGAAGGGAATCGGTGCTCCCGGCGGGCTTGCTATCGCCTACGAGCCGGTGTGGGCTATCGGGACCGGCGTACCTGCCACAGGAGAGCAAGCCCAGCTCATGGCGGCCTTGGTCCGTCGCGTGCTGGCGGATCGGTACGGGCGGGAGGCTGCCCAGATACCCGTGTTGTACGGCGGCAGCGTCACACCGACCAATACTCAGGAGTTCGTAGTCCAGCCGGACATCGATGGCGCGCTGGTAGGTGGCGCCAGCCTGGATGCCGAGAGCTTTGCCCAGATCGTGCGGCTCACTGCTCAAGTTCGCTCTCGTGCGGGAGAAGGATAGCGTGCCATGGGGATGATCCAGGAAACCACAACCGTAGCTGCACCTCCCCAGCGTGTATGGGAGGCCGTGGTGGACTTTGAGGCGCGGCCCCGGTGGGAACCAAGGGTCAAGGAGGCCTCTATCCTTGGAGGCGGCCCATTGCAGGAGGGGAGTCGCATCAGGCTCAAGGTTGATCGGGACAAGTTCACCTCTACGGTCATAGCGATGGAGCCTCCCGCGAGCCTCGTCCTTCTGGTCAAGGGGCCGGGGTTTCGAGTGACCCATAGCTACGAACTCCATCCAGAGGGAACCTCGACCAGACTGGTGATGGCGGGAGACTACCAGGGCATCATCGGACGGCTGGTGGGGCGGTTCATGCGGAAGTCGGTGCGGCGGGACCTGAGCGACGAGCTGGCCGCCATCAAACGCGCTGTCGAGGCGAGCTCGTGAAGCGCCGTTCCTGTGGGGTGAGCTGGGCCCACGCGGGCAAGCTCACCAAGGAGGGGCCGCGAGGAGTTCGAATCCACAGAGGCCCACCAGGGGAATTCGAACCTTCTAGTGCTGGAGCATTCGCCAAGGGTGGCCATTGATTCGCTGGCCGTTGTGGGGGTAGAGATATGAGGAGGGGAGACCAAGAGGAATACAAGCGCCTACTGGATCAGTTTGGCGCCCATAACAAGCACTATCAAGAATCGGTTGATCACTTGGTCTCACAAGGTTACACGTTTGACCAAGCGAAGACTGCGGTTTACGTGTACCTCAAAGGAGGTCCTGTCAAAGCATCGAGACGGCTCCAACCTGGTGAAGCGGATGAGATTCTCGATAACATGGATGGCACTAGGAAACCACCGCACCAACTCATAGACGAGCTAATGACGGTTTATGGCCTTAGCTTCCGGCAAGCGCAAAGTGCAGTGTACAAATACCGAAAGTTAAGAGGGCTGGTGCGTGATAGGCAATAGTCAACGCGAAGGTCGCAGGTTCGAGTCGTGCCCGCGCTGCCAGGCTGCGACCAGGTTAAAGGCGAGACAATAGCTCCCTTAGCCTGGGCACCAGGTCGGGCCGCAACAAGTTCGAGTGCTGCCCAGGGAGCCCCATCACGAACGGCTCGAACCCGGCTGCTCACCCACCCGAGAATGGCTAAACTGAAAACGGACCGAGTCCTGATCCTCCCCCTGTTCATGCCTGCGCACGAGCATCCCGCACCGTCCTCGCACCCTGGGGCACGACCACCCCTGGTCGCCATCGTCGGCCCCACGGCCGTTGGCAAGACGGCCCTGGCCCTGGGGCTGGCCCGCCACATCCCCGTCGAGATCGTGAGCGTGGACAGCCGCCAGGTCTACCGGGGGATGGACGTCGGCACGGCCAAGCCCACGCAGGATGAGCGGGCCCGCGTCCCCCACCACCTTGTTGACGTGGTGGAGCCCACAGAGGAGTTCGGCCTGGCCACCTACCTGGAGCTGGCCCGCGCCGCCATTGGCGATATCCACCAGCGCGGACGGCTGCCGCTCCTGGTGGGAGGCACGGGGCAGTACCTGTGGGCGCTGCTTGAGGCGTGGTCGGTGCCCCGGGTGCCGCCGGACCCAGCCTACCGGAGGGAGATGGAGGCCTTCGGCACGGCCCACGGGCCGGAGGCGCTCCACGCCCGGCTGATGGACCTCGACCCCAAAGCTGCCGCCACCATTGATCCCCGCAACCAGCGACGGGTCATCAGGGCCCTGGAGGTCATCCACCAGACGGCCGTCCCTTTCTCTGAGGTGCGCCGTCGGGGACCGCAACGGTACCGCAGCCTCATATTGGGGCTGACGCTCCCACGGGCCGAGCTCTACCGGCGCATTGACCAGCGGGCAGACCACATGCTGGGGGCTGGCTGGTTGGAGGAGGTCCGGAGGCTGCTGCGAGGGGGCGCGTCACGCCTCCACCCGGCCATGGCCAGCGTCGGCTATGGGGAGCTTGCCGCCCACCTGTCGGGCGAGCTCTCCTGGGCCGAGGCGGTCCGGCACACCAAGAGCCGCAGCCACAGAGTCGCGCGGCACCAGTACGCATGGTTCCGCCTCGCGGACCCCCGCATCCACTGGCTAGAGGCAGGTCCCGGCGCCGCGCAGCAGGCGACTCACCTGGTGACGGACTTCCTGGTGGCAACAGGTTGGGCCTATGCTACAATGGGCTTCCCCACCAAGTAGGGAGGATGCGGCGATGCGCTTTGCCAAGATGCACGGCGCCGGCAACGACTACGTTGTCCTGGATGCCCGGAAGGCCAGCGACGATTGGGCCAGCCTGGCGCGCCAGCTCTGCGACCGCCATTACGGCGTGGGCTCCGACGGCCTGCTGGTGGTGGTGTCCTCCCGGGTAGCGGACATCCGCATGCGCATGTTCAACCCGGACGGCTCCGAGGCGGAGATGTGCGGGAACGGCATCCGCTGCTTCACCAAGTACGTCTTGGAGCGAGGGATCGTGTCGCGAGGTCGAGCCCCGGTCCGGGTAGAAACGGGAGCGGGAGTGCTGGAGGTGGCGCCCTTCTGGGGCCACGACGGTAGGGTAGAGCGCGCCCGGGTAGCCATGGGGGAGCCGCGGTTCTCCGCCAGGGATATCCCGGTCCTCCTGCCGGCGGGGGAGAGCGGCCTACGACTTGACATAACCAATCTGTCTCGCGACGTGACCGTCCGGTTCCGTACCGAGGAACTGGTGGCGGGCTACCCCTTGCAGGTGGACGGTCGGACCTTTTCGGTGACCTGCGTCTCCATGGGCAACCCGCACGCGGTGGCCTTCCTGGAAGAGCCCGTTGACCTGGTGCCCCTGGAGCGCCTGGGCCCTATGGTGGAACACCACCCCCTCTTTCCCCGGCGGGTGAACTTCCACATCGTCAACCGCTATGATGGCAGTCATCTGAAGGCCAGGAGCTGGGAGCGGGGCGCCGGTCTCACCCTGGCCTGCGGCACCGGAGCGTGCGCCATCCAGGCGGCGGCCCGCCTGCTGGGGCTCACAGAGGAGACCGTGGAGCTCCAGATGCCCGGCGGGGTCTTGATCGTGAGCTGGCCCGGGGACGGGCCTGTCCACCTTGAGGGGCCGGCGGAGGAGGTGTTCGAGGGGGAGTGGAGGGCAACGGTGAAGACGGGAGCGGGGCCAGCATGAAGCTCGCCCAAAGGATCCACAGGCTACAACCGTACCTCTTCATGGAGATCAGCCGCAAGATCAACGAACGCCGGGCGGCGGGGGCCGACGTCGTCACCTTCGCCATCGGCGATCCCGATCTCCCCACGCCATCCCATATCCTTCGGCGGCTCCTGGAAGCGGCCCAGGACCCTGTCAACCACAGGTACCCAGAGTCGGACGGCCTTCCCGAGTTCCGCAGCGCCATCGCCCGCTGGTACCATCAGCGGTTCGGCATCGCTCTGGACCCGGACAAGGAGGTGCTGCCGCTCATCGGGGCCAAGGAGGGCATCGGCCACATGGCCCTCTGCCTCATCGATCCCGGCGATGTCGGGCTCGTTCCGGACCCGGGCTATCCCGTCTACGCTATCGGCACCATGTTCGCAGGCGGCGAGTCCTATTTCATGCCGCTCCAAGAGGAGAACGGCTGGCTTCCCGACCTGGAGGCCATCCCTCCGGAGGTGGCGCGCAGGGCCAAGGTGCTCTGGCTCAACTACCCCAACAACCCCACAGGGGCGGTGGCATCGCTGGACTTCTTCCGGGAGGTCGTGAAGTTCGCCAAGCGGTACAACATCGCCGTGTGCCACGACGGCCCGTACACCGAGGTGGCCTTCGACGGCTACAGGCCCGTCAGCTTCCTTCAGGCGGAGGGGGCCATGGATGTGGGCATCGAGTTCCACTCCCTCTCCAAGACGTACAACATGACCGGCTGGCGGGTAGGGATGGCCGTGGGCAACCGGGAGCTGGTGAACGCCCTCATGCGCGTCAAGTCGAACCTGGACTCGGGCATCCCCCAGGCCATCCAGGTCGCCGGGATCGAGGCCCTGACCGCATCCCAGGCCTGCGTTCAGGAGCACAACGCCATCTATGTGCGGCGGCGGGACAACCTCGTGCAGGCCCTCACCCGCCTCGGCCTTCGGGTCATCCCGCCCAAGGCAAGCCTGTACGTGTGGGCACGCATCCCCGAGGGATACACGTCGGCGACCTTTGCTACCATGTTGTTGGAAGAGCAGGATATTGTGGTGACGCCGGGAGCAGGGTACGGTGCGTACGGCGAGGGGTATATCCGCCTCTCCCTGACGCTGTCCGACGCTGACCTGGAGCGCGCCGTGGCCCGCCTGGCCAACTGGCATATCCCGCCGCCTCCGCGCCAGAGGTAAGACCTATCGCCACTGGACCGACAAGCGTTCTCGCCCGTCCTGAGCGGGCCCTTCTGGCCGGGGTCGAAATCAAGGGAAAGCGGCCTCTCTGGCCCCTATCGGACTCCCTTGATGAGCTGGCCCAGTTGGCCCGGACCGCAGGTGCCCAGGTAGTGGGTGCCATCACCCAGCGGCTGGAACGCCCAACCCATACGTACCTGGGCAAGGGCAAGCTGGAGGAGCTCCAGGCCCGTCTTGACTCCTTCGACACGCTCATCCTGGACGATGAGCTGACGCCCGACCAGCAGCGCAACCTGGAGCGTGCCCTGGGAGAAAGGGCCAAGGTCATCGACCGCACGGCGCTGATCCTGGACATCTTCTCCCAGCGGGCCCGGACGCGGGAAGGGCGCCTCCAGGTGGAGCTGGCCCAGCACCAGTACCTGCTCCCTCGGCTGGCGGGGCAATGGTCCCACCTGGAGCGGCTGGGCGGCGGCATCGGCACCCGGGGTCCTGGGGAGACCCAGATAGAGACCGACAGGCGCCTCCTGCGGCGGAAGGTGCAGCGCCGGAAGGCGGAGCTGGAGGAGGTCCGCCGCCACCGGGCCCTCTACCGGACCCGCCGCCGAGACCAGGAGGTCCCCGTCGTGGCCCTGGTAGGCTACACCAACGCCGGGAAGAGCACCCTGTTCAACGCCTTGACCGCCGCCGACGTGCTGGTGGCCCCTCAGCTCTTCTCTACCCTGGACCCCACCACACGACGCCTCCGGCTCCCCAGCGGCCTGGACGTGCTCCTCACCGATACCGTGGGCTTCATCCACAAGCTTCCACCCATGGTGGTGGCAGCTTTCCGGGCAACGCTGGAAGAGCTGGGGGAGGCGGACGTCCTCCTCCACGTGGTGGACGTCACCCACAGGAACGCGGAGGAGCAGGTCCGGGTGGTGGAATCCATCCTCGAGGGTCTGGGGCTGGCGGGGAAGCCGGTGCTGAACGTGCTCAACAAGCTGGACCTGTTGCCAGAAGGCGCGGACGGCCCCGCTCCCGGGGAGGCCGCATTCGCGGCCCCCGCCGCGCACCTGGAAGGTATCCGGGTCTCCGCCTTCCGGCGCCTGGGCCTCGTGGCCTTGCTCGCCCGTCTGGAGGAGGCGCTGGCTGCGGCCCTCCAGGCCCCGCCGGCAGCAGCAAGCGTAAGGGAGGACTAAGTCATCCTATGGAACAGCCTTTCCCCAAACGGCCCATCTTCAGTTGCGAGGCGGACTCTTTCGTCATCATGGACGCGGAGGAAGCGGCCAACCTCTTGCGCCACGGCCACGCCGAGCCCTGGATCACGCTCCGATGCGGCCAGGGCAACATCTTCGAGACGCGCCCTCAGCAGGTCCTCCAGCACCAGGGAGGCCAGGTCACGGTGGCGTGCGCCGACGGCTCCACCGTGCAGTTGGACTTCGAGGACGACACCGCCAACAGGACAACGGCGGAGGGTGAGTTCGTGTACCGCGGGACGGTGCACCAGGGCAACGATGGCCTGGGGTACCTCCGTCTGAGGTAGGGAATTGGAGGAGTGTGGTTCGCCCTATAGTAGTTATGTCGAATAACCCTGGCTGCCCCAACGCTGCTTGACATAACCATCGCCCTCCTGCTGGTCGGACGGCGGCCTACCCTGACAGCACCTGTCGCAGCGCCTCCTCGAGCTCCTGGTAGGTGGTGAAGGCCTCGAACTTGGCCGCGACGCGCCCCTGGGCGTCCATGACGAAGGTCCAGGGGTCGCTGGGCAGACCCCACTCCTCCACCACCGGAGAGAGGCGCGCCTTTTTCAGGTCCTGGCGCATCTCCTGGGGGTTGTCGTAGAGCTCCACATGGACAAAGTTGGCCCGCCCTCCATAGGCCTTCTTCAGGGCTTTCACCACGTCCACCTGGGGCCCGCAGGTGGCGCTCTGGCAGAAGGCCGGCGTGGCGAAGGTCACCACCAGCGGCTTGGCCGCGTCCAGGGCCTGGGCGATGGTGGTGCCGTACAGGTCCGGGTCTGGCTGGGCATCGGTGGTCAGCTCCTCAAGACTTGCCACCTCCTTCGCCGTGCGGTTCCGGCTCCTGGGGGCTGCCGAGCCCAGGGGAGGTGTAGAGCTGCGCTCCTGGACTCGGAGGACCAGGCGGGCCACCTGCCCTGCCGCGTCGCCGTCCACCGGGCTAATCTCGGCCACCCATTCGCCCGGCGTCGGGAAGTCCGCTTGCAGCGTGAACACACCGCGCGTGCCCACCGGCCAGGGGCGGAAGACGGCCTTCTGCCGTCCCCTGGACACCAGGGCCCCATCTTGCCGGGAGGAGAGTTCCACCCACGCGGCGGAGGCCTGCACCGGCGCCGAGCTTGAGTCCAGGAGGGCGAACACCAGACGGTCCGCTCCCTTGGCCAGGTCCGTGGAGACCAGGACGGCCCTGAGGGAGAGGACCACGGGCGTCGGACTGCCCCCCTGGCAGCCGATAGTCAGCACCACAGCCAGCAGGGGAACGAAGACCTTGCGCATCGCTGGTGCTGCTCAACCTCCGCTGACCGCGGGCCTCTCGATCTCCACCCATACCCCCTTCAGCCGCGCCCCGGCGATGGGGGGCGCGGGCTTGCCCACCCGGACCCGCACACCCTGGACCGGAAAGGAGGAGAGGACCCCTTGCGCGATGGCCTCGGCCAGTGTCTCCAGCAGCCGGTACCTGCGCCCTTCCACGACGCCCTTGACGGTGCGGTAGAGCTCCGAGTAGTTGACGGCATCCTCCACGGCATCGGACGCCGAGGCGGCGGCGGTGGACAGAGAGACCTCCAGGTCCACGGTAAACCACTGGCCCAGAGACTGCTCCTCCGGCCTCACCCCGTGGTAGGCGAAAAAGCTCATCCCTTCGAGAACGATGCGGTCCTGGGGGGATGACGGCCGGTTCAAGGGCTTTCCGGGTCCCTCTTCCCCAGCGACTCCGCGCGGGCCAGGAGCTTCTGGGCCCGCTTCACGACGGGGAGGTCTACCATCTTGCCGTCCAGGGAGATGGTCCCCCGGCCCTGGGCGACGGCCTCCTGGAAGGCCTGGACCATGCGGCGGGCATAGGCGACCTCCTCATCGGAAGGGCTGAAGAGGGCGTTGATGGTGTCCAGTTGGGAGGGGTGGATGGCGAACTTGGCCTTGAAGCCCATGGACGAGGCCAGACGACACTCCTGCTCCAAACCCTCCGCATCGCGGAAGTTGACGTACGGCGTGTCGATGGCAAGGACGTCCGCTGCCTGGGCCGCCACCGCCACCGCCGACCGGGCGTAGGCGACCTCGGCCCCCGCCTCCGTGCGGCGAACTCCCATGTCGTTGGTGAAGTCCTCCGCCCCAAAGGCGACCCCTACGACGCGGGGCGACGCCGAGGCGATGGCGTAGGCATGGACGACGGCCTGGGCGCTCTCCAGCCAGGGGATCAGCCTGGTGTGGCCCACGGGGACGCCTCTCTGGCCCTCCAACTCCTCCAGGATGCGAGCGACTTCCACCACCTCCCAGGGAGAGGACACCTTGCCCACGGTGACGCCGAACACCTCGCCGCACACGACTGCATTGAGGTCCTGCCGGGCGCGACCGGTCTCCAGGCCGTTGATGCGGGGGACCACCAGTTGCCCCCGCTGGGCCAGGGACCTGACCCTCTCCCCCACCAGGGCGCGGGCCCGGTCCTTCTCTGCCCAGGGGACAGCGTCCTCCAGGTCAGGCACCAGCACGTCTGCCGGAAGGGCACCCGCCTTGCCCAACATCTCTTCGCGGTTGCCGGGGACAAACAGCAGGCTTCGGAACACTTGCCCTGCCTCCTCGGGGGGGCCACTGCCTCAAGGCGCCAGCCCGTCTTGGATGCGCCAGTATAGCATGGCTCACGATGCCAGGATACCGACGGAAAGCTATAATGGCGAGAGTTGGCCGCGGAACGGGACCCCCTGCTGGGGCTCGCCGACGGGAAGACCGCTGCGCCATGGTATCTGAGCCATGTAGCAGGCTGCGGGAAAAGGGGTGTGCAGAGGGGGCGCAGCCCCTTCTGCCAGGGGTCTGGGGGTGTCCCCCAGATACAATTTCCCTCCCCCTTCCTGGCCAGGAAGGGGGCAAGGGGGATGGTCGAGAGGGTTTTTCAGCACCCTGCTAGAACAAGGAGGGGGCCATGACTCCCGAAGTGAGGATCATTGGCATCAATGGACTGCCCGAGGTGACCCCCGGCTCGGACCTGGCCGGCCTCCTGGCAGAGGCGGCCCGGGCTCAAGGCACCCCGCTCCAGGAAGGAGACGTCGTCGTCATCACCCAGAAGGTGGTGTCCAAGACCGAGGGGCGGCTCGTGGACCTGTCCACCATCACCCCTTCACCATTGGCGGAGCGATGGGCCGCCGAGCAAGGACGGCCTGCCAGTCTCATTGAGCTTGCCCTCCGAGAGAGCCGCAGGGTCTCCCGGATGGACCGCGGGGTGCTGCTCACCGAGACCCATCACGGGTTCTATTGCGTGAACGCCGGGGTGGACACCTCCAACGTCCCGGGCGACGGGATGGCCACCCTGCTTCCCCAGGACCCCGATGGTTCGGCGCGGACCGTCCGCAAGGGCCTGCGCAAGGCCACGGGGCATGACGTGGCGGTCATCATCACCGATTCGTGGGGCCGCCCCTGGCGGGAGGGGATCACGAACTTCGCCATTGGAGCAGCGGGGATAGGCGTGCTACGGGACTACCGCGGGATGGAGGACCCCTACGGGCATGAGCTCCACGCCTCGGTAGTGGCCGTGGTGGACGAGCTGGCCTCGGCGGCAGAGCTGGTGATGGGCAAGCTGGACAGAGTACCCGCCGCCATCGTCCGGGGCTACGAATACTCCTCCACGACCGGGACGATGCAGGACCTGGTGCGACCGGCAGAGCAGGACCTCTACCGGTGAGCAGCCGCCAGGCGGACCCTCGGGCCCCTGCCCTACCCGACTGGTAGGTGTTCCTCCAGGAAGTCCACGACGGCCCGGTAGGCCCGGACCCGGTTGTGGCGCTTGACGAAGCCGTGCCCTTCGTCCTCGATGCGGACGTACTCCACGGGATGTCCCAGGGCCCGGCAGGCCTCCACCACCTGCTCCGACTCGCCGATGGTCACGATGGGGTCGGCGGCACCGTGCAGGAGGAGGAGCGGTACCCGCACCCGGTCCAGGGAATGCACGGGGGAGATGGAACGCAGGAGCGCGGCATCCTTCACGGGGTCGCCGTACTCCGCTGCCCGCTCCTTGCGCCGCCAGACCCCTGTCGTCTCGAAATACGTCTGGAAGTTGGAGATACCGTAGAGGGAGACCCCGGCGCAGCACCGGTCGGGATAGAGAGCGGCCAACGCGAGGACCATGAACCCGCCGTAGCTGCCACCGTAGGCGGCGATGCGCTGCGGGACCGTGTAGCCGGACTCAACGAGCCAGTCGCAAGCGGCCGCCATGTCCTTGACGGTGTCCAGCCGTTTCTCCACGTCGTCCAGATGGACGTAGCTCCTGCCGTAGCCCGAGCTGCCCCGATAGTTGATGGAGAAGATGCCGTACCCCCGGTGGAGCAGGTACTGGAACACCGGGTCGAAGGCAGGGCGGGCCTGACCCTCCGGGCCTCCGTGCACCTCCACGACCATGGGGAGCCCCTTGGGCCCGGTGGCCGATGGCGGCAGGTACAGCCAGGCGGGGACCGCCCGGCCGTCAAAGGAGGGGAAGCGGACCAACTTGGGTTCCACAAACGCCTCGGGGCGAAGGCCCGCGAACGAGGTCACACTCAAGGGCCGGGCCACGCCTCCCGAGAGAGCCAGCAGCCAGACGCTGGGCGGCTGGCGGGGAGTGGTGACCGTCGCGGCCAGGGACTGACCGTCGGGAGACCAGCGCAGGTCCAGGACCACGCCTCTGGGCAGGCCGTCGAGCGGGACGGGACCACCCCTGGCCGGACCGTGGAGCAGAAGCTCCGAATAGCCGTCCACGTTGAGGGTACAGGCAATGCGGCCCGTGGCCGGGGAGTAGGCCAGGAGGTCGGCGTCCCACTCTGCTGTTGGCAGGTACGTGAGCTTCCGTGTCCTGATGTCAAGAGAAGCCACGCCCTTGAACTCCCGGCCCTCATCGGAGAGGAGGTACAGACTCCTGCCCTCGGCGGCCCAGGCGGCGGAGGCGTAGGCCGCGTGGTCCTGGGCGGGCGTGAGCAGGCGCAGCGCGCCGCTTTTCAGGTCGTACAGGTACAGGAGATTGTAAAGGTTGTCGGTGGCCTGGCTGAGCAGAAGGGAGCCACCATCCGGGGACCATCCGGCCACAGCGTAGGTCCCCTCCCCAAGAAAGAGCAGCCGGTCGGTCCGCGATTCCAGGTCAAGGATGTGGGGATCAAAGAACTGCTCGTCCCTGGCGTTGGACGCGTAGGCGATGGCCTTCCCATCGGGCGACCAGGCCCCGAAGTTGTGGATCACGTTGGGAGAGGCAGTGAGAGGCGTGGTGGCCCCCTGCCCGTCCAGCAGGTGAAGCTGCTGGCGCTCGTCCCCATGTCTGTCCATGCTGAGCACCAGGGACAGGCCTTTGGGTGCATAGCGGGGCTGCCGCACGCGTTCGGTGAAGAAGGTGAGCTGCTCGGGCTCGCCGCCCACTGCGGGCGCTCGCCAGAGCTGTGGCGTTCCCGTGATGTCATCCAGGTAGGCCACCCACCGCCCGTCCGGAGAGAAGGCGGGGCTGCTGGCGTCGCTGATGTGGAGGAACCGCTCGATGGAGTACCCCATGGACGTCCTCCCAGAGGGAGAAAGCTGGGCCCAGTATACTACCCGGGCGAGCGGTCCCGGCAGCACGGCGCTTGCCACGCAGCCTGAGAGTGTGGTAGACTGGGCACGCTTTCTGGTGACGAGAGCGGGGTGGAACCACCCGTTCCCATCCCGAACACGGAAGTGAAACGCCCCAGCGCCGACGATACTGTGTTCGCAAGTCCATGGGAAAATAGGCCGCCGCCAGGAAGCAGGGGCCCTTGGCCAGCTAAGGCCAAGGGCCCTAGTATTTCGGCGCCTCCCCCTTTCCTTCCGCTCCACCTTCTGCTAGAGTATAGGAACCCGTATCGCCCACGGGGTGGGCCGCCCGCAGTGGCCGCCCTTTACGGCAAGGGAAGGCCGAACCTATAATGAAACCAGAGGTGAACGCAGGGCACATGGGACCGCATGGAACGCTGCCGCTGACGCAGAACCCCATGGGCATGCAGGCCCAAGAGATGGAGGAGCTGCTCCGCCAGGCATCTGCCAGCAAGCCGTTGCGCCGAGGCGACCTGGTAGAAGGCGAGGTGATGCGGGTCGATCCCGACGGAGTCCTGGTGAACATCGGGCAGAAGGCCGAGGGGGTGATCCCACAGCGGGAGATGCGCTCCCTTTCTCAGGAAGGTCTGCTGAAGCTCCAGGCGGGAGACGAGGTGTTCGCCTACGTTCTGCGGCCTGAGGGCGAAGAGGGGCCAGCGCTCCTCTCTTTGGACCGGGCGAGAGGAGAGCGAGGGTGGCAGGTCCTCCAGCGGCACTTGGACAACGGTCGAACGCTCCAGGGGGTGATCCGCGGGGTGAACCGAGGTGGAGCCGTTGTGGAAGTTGAGGGCATTCAGGGGTTTGTCCCCCTCTCCCAACTGGCGCCTGTGGCAAGGCGGCCAGGCCAAGACAACGCCCAGGACGTGCTGGCGCAGCGCATCGGGGAAACGGTGGAGGTGCGGCTCTTGGAGCTGAACAGGCACAGGAACCGCATCATCCTGTCGGAGCGGCAGGTGCTTCAGGAGAAACGAGAACAGCAGAAGGAGCTGTTGGTGCAACAGCTCCTGGAAGGTGAAGTCAAGAAGGGCCGAGTTACAAGCGTCTGTAGCTTCGGAGCCTTTGTCGACCTGGGCGGGGCTGACGGGTTGATCCACATCTCCGAGCTCTCATGGAGCCCTGTCCAGTCGCCAGAGGAGGTTGTTCACGTAGGCGAGGAACTGGAGGTGTACGTCCTGAAGGTCGATCGGGACGCCAGGAAGATCGCCTTGAGCCTTCGGCGAATGCAGCGCGAGCCGTGGGAAACCATCGCCGATCGATACCAGATGGGACAGCTAGTGAGCGGCACCATCACCAAACTGGCGACCTTTGGCGCCTTCGCTCGTGTGGAAGGGGCGGTGGAGGGGCTGGTGCACATCTCTGAGCTGACGGACAGGGTCATCAAACATCCGCGCGAGGTGGTGAAAGAAGGGGACGTGGTGACTCTCAAGGTCCTCAAGGTGGAGCCAGAACGACGCCGTCTGAGTCTCAGCTTGAAGCAGGCGGCTGAGGAGATGGGGGCGGAGCCGACCGGGTTTTCAGAGGAAGTGCCGACACGAGCTGTACGGGAGCAACGTCATGTCGAGCAGATTTGAGAAGTTCTCGGAACGGGCGCGAAGGGTCCTCTCCCTTGCTCAAGAAGAGGCCCAGCGGTTCAACCACAACTACATCGGGACGGAGCACATCCTCTTGGGGCTGATCCGGGAGACGGACGGCATTGCCGCCCGCGTCCTGGCCAGCCTCAACGTTGAGCTGAGCAAGATCCGCTCGGCCGTAGAGTTCATCATCGGCCGAGGGGAGCACGCTTCAGCGGGGGAGATCGGCCTCACTCCCCGCGCCAAGAAGGTCATCGAGCTGGCCGTGGACGAGGCCCGTCGGCTCAACCACCACTACATCGGCACGGAGCACCTGCTCATTGGCCTGATGCGCGAGGGCGAGGGTGTGGCCGCGGGGGTGCTGGAAAGTCTGGGCGTGACCCTGGAGAAGGTCCGAGCGGAGACGGCGCGCATCCTGAGCCAGAGCGTATCGCAGACCGCCCACCCAACCCAGCGCAGCGCCAGCCGCACCCCGACGCTGGACCAGTTGGGGGTGGACCTCACCCAGATGGCGAGGAACAACAAGCTGGACCCCGTCATAGGCCGCCACCAGGAGATCCAGCGGGTCGTGCAGATCCTCAGCCGGAGGACCAAGAACAACCCCGTCCTCATCGGAGAGCCCGGGGTGGGCAAGACGGCCATCGTGGAGGCCCTGGCCCAGCGCATCGTCACGGGCGAGGTGCCCGACAATCTCCAGGGGCGCCGCGTGGTGACCCTGGACATGGGCGCCCTGGTGGCCGGCACCAAGTACCGGGGCGAGTTTGAAGAGCGCCTGAAAAAGGTCATCGACGAGATCAGGAACTCGGGCAACTGCATCCTGTTCATCGACGAGGTCCATACCATGGTGGGCGCCGGCGCCGCGGAGGGCGCGGTGGATGCCGCCAACATCCTGAAGCCCTCCCTGGCCCGAGGCGAGCTCCAGTGCATCGGCGCCACCACCCTGGACGACTATCGCAAGTACGTAGAGCGGGACCCTGCTCTCGAGCGGCGGTTCCAGCCGGTCCACGTGTCCGAACCCACGGTCGAAGAGACCTTGGAGATCTTGAAGGGCGTCAAGGGTCGGTACGAGGAGCACCACCACCTCACTATCACCGAACCGGCCCTGGAGGCGGCGGCCCACCTGGCCTCTCGGTTCATCCCCGACCGGTTCCTGCCAGACAAAGCCATAGACCTGATCGATGAGGCCTCAAGCCGGGTCCGCATCCGGGCCACGGGCGTGCCTCTGTCGGTGCAGGAGTCCGCGAAACTGCTGGAGAAGCTCAAGAAGGAGAAGGAAGAGGCCCTGGGACAGCAGCAGTACGATTACGCGGCCGAGCTCCGAGGGCGCGAAGAGGCGCTGACCGAGAAGGTGCAGGCCCTGGAGAAGGACTGGAAGGAGAAAGCGGACCGAGAGCAGCCCACGGTGACCGAGGAGGATGTGGCCGAAGTGGTCAGCATGTGGACGGGCATCCCCGTGACCCGTCTGCAGATGGAGGAGACCCAGCGGCTGCTCCGCATGGAGGAGGCCCTCCACAACAGGGTGGTGGGCCAGGACGAGGCGATTGTTGCGGTGGCCAAGGCGGTGCGGCGAGCGCGGGCAGGGCTCAAAGACCCCCGCCGGCCCATAGGCGTGTTCCTCTTCCTGGGTCCCACCGGCGTGGGCAAGACGTACCTGGTCCGGGCATTGGCGGAGTTCATGTTTGGCAGCGAGGACCACATGATCCGCCTGGACATGTCGGAATTCATGGAGCGCCACACGGTGGCAAGGCTCATCGGCGCCCCACCCGGGTACGTGGGGTATGACCAGGGCGGACAGCTCACGGAGGCGGTCCGCCGCCGGTCCTACTGCGCCATCCTGCTGGACGAGATCGAAAAGGCACACCCGGAGGTGTTCAACATCCTCCTGCAGATCTTCGACGACGGGCACCTGACCGATGCCCGGGGCAGGAAGGTGGACTTCCGCAACACCATCCTCGTGATGACCAGCAACATCGGCTCGGACCTCATCCGCAAGGACGCCACCCTGGGCTTCGCGGTCAAGGCCGACGAAGCCAAGACCGCCGAGCAGGCCTACGAAAGGATGAAGGGCAAGGTCGTTGACGAGGTGAAGAAGTTCTTCCGCCCGGAGTTCCTGAACAGGATCGACGCTACGGTGGTCTTCCACGCCCTGAGCAGGGACCACATCATCCAGATCGTGGACCTGATGCTCAAGGATGTGGCCAAGCACCTGCTGGAGAAGGGGGTGTCCCTGGAGGTCACCCTGGCAGCCAAGGAGCTGCTGGCGGAGAAAGGGTACGACCCCAACTTCGGCGCCCGGCCACTGCGCCGGCAGATCCAGGACCAGGTGGAGGACAAGCTCTCGGAAGACTTCCTGGCGGGCAAGTTCGGCCCCGGAGACACGGTGGTCATTGACGCCGAGGAGGGCCAGGTGGTCCTGAAGACCAAGGCCATGGCCACCATGGCCTAGCAGGGTAATGAAAAACCCTTTCGACCATCCCCCTGTCCCCCTTCCTGGCCAGGAAGGGGGGGAAGAAAATGTATCTGAGGGACACCCTCAGACGCCCGGCAAAGGGGC
>JACQOS010000075.1 GCA_016202425.1 Chloroflexota bacterium | reverse complement strand
CTCACCCCCTGTACCCCCTCTCCCTTGGCAAGGGAGTGGGGGAAGAAGATAAATCTAGGGGACACCCCTAGGACCCCGCCATCCCGACCCGTCGGGATGGACTCCCCCAGAATGGAGTTTTGAAACAGGTTCTAGCCTTCTCTCTTGGCACGCTGTCCGCCGCAAAGGGAGCCCTGGTGGCCGCCGGCACCGCTTGACGCGCCAACTTCGTCCCGTACAATGGGGACGCCGCTGGCCCGTCTCCAGGGCCTCAAGAACACGCGTAGGGAGGTGTCACCATGGTCACCGGTGCAGCGTTGGGCACCTACGAGATGGAGTTGACCCAGGAGCTGGCGAACTTGGGCGTCAAGGCCGCCCAGGCCAAGGCCAAGGCCCTGGGTACCCCCATGAGCGTCTCCATCGTGGACAAGGCCGCCCGCCTGGTCATGTTCGTGCGCGCGGATGGTGCGGGGGTCTTCACTCCGGAGAGCACCCGGGGCAAGGCCGCGGCAGCGGCAGCCCTTCGGCGGCGAACCAGCGAGCTTGGCAACTACGGCGGCAGCCCCTCGATCCTCGCCATCTACGCGGGCCTCGTTCCCGGTGGCTTCTGGCCCGCCCAGGGGGGCAGTCCTATCGTGCACGACGGCAAGGTCCTCGGCGGCGTGGGCTGCGGCGGAGGGTCGGGGGAGCAGGACCAGGAGTGTGCCAACGCGGCGGCGGAGGCCATCGCCGAAGCGTTTGCCCGCAAGGTAGCGCGTCCCACCAGGGCGCGCCGCAGGGGCCGCGCTGCGCGTTCCCGGCGCTAACGGGACTCCACCTTGGGAGAGGGAGACCCATCCGGGCTGGATCTCTCG
Source organism: Chloroflexota bacterium (assembly GCA_016202425.1). Lineage (GTDB taxonomy): Bacteria > Chloroflexota > Dehalococcoidia > Lucifugimonadales > JACQOS01 > JACQOS01. The sequence goes on along the minus strand of JACQOS010000075.1, from coordinate 1,859 downwards.
CGCCACAGGGGCCACCCCGGAAGACCCGGCGCACTGCAATCAAGAGGGAAGTAGCATGGCCGAGCTGGGCAATGTGGTCATCCTCATAGCAGGGGAGGTAGAACCCGCGTGGGAGGAGGATTTTCACCGCTGGTACAACCAAGAGCATCTGGCGCAGCGGATAGTGCTGCCAGGCTTCCTGGGTGCCCGCCGGTACGTCAATAGCGGCGACTTCGCGGGCCCCACCCACCTCACCATCAACGAGCTGGAAAGCGACGCCGTGCTTCAGTCCGGGGCCTACCTGGAGATGGGACGTCATCCCACCGCCTGGACCCGGCGGGTCCGTGAGCATGCCAAGCTCACGCGAGGGGTGTACCGGCGGATCTTCTCTATCCGAGGGCCTGGCCCCCTCCTGGGCCAGGCCCTCTCCGTCGTCTGGGCCGACGTGCAGCCCGGCTGGGAACAGGAGTTCCACCACTGGTACGACCGGGAGCACCTGCCGGAGCGCATGGAAGTTGGCTATCTGGGCGCCCGAAGATTCGAACGGGTTGAAGGCACGGGGCAGCAGTACCTTGTGGTCTACGAACTGCCGGATGAGCGCATCATCCATACCCCGGCGTACCGCGAGCTCATGGCGAACCCCTCCGAGTGGACCAGGAGAATGCAGGGCCACATGCAGCTCAAGCGCGCCGTCTACCGCCAGGTTTTCCCTGCCCAGCGCGGGCTGTTCACCCGCGCCATACTCAACGCCTGGCAACCCCCAGAGGGGCTTACGGCCCCCAGCCCCCAAAGCGCCCTGGTCGGCAGGCGGGGCAGAGGGCAGGGAGGCGCCAGAGGCCGCAAACTGTCCACGGGAGCCATGGACTCCCTCGCCCAGATGTGATACGGTAACGAGAGAGGCCCCCCCAGGGGGCACTGGCAACATCCGCGGAGCGAGGAGTGAGCATGTACTCAAGCCTCATCGGAAAAATCGAGAAGGCGCAGAGGTACGCTCAAGAGCGGGAGAGGGTCAACTTCTCCCGCTTTGTTGTCTGGTTCCAGGGCGAGCACGACCGGTACCGCCTTGGCTACGATGAGGGGCGCTGGGAGTGCTCCTGCGGCTTCTTCAATGGCCGCCAGGTGTGCAGCCATACCATGGCCCTGGAGCGCATCCTCCAGGGCATGATCCCTTCCCGGACGGCACCCGCCGAGTAGCCCGGCCTACCCCGTCGGGTGCTCTCCACGGCGGCGGGCCAGGGCCGTCCTTAGCATAGCTCTGCCACGTACCCTCTGGCGGAGGGTCTTCCTCTCGGGGCCGTAGCTCAACAGGGAGAGCGCGGCGTTCGCATCGCCGAGGTGACGGGCCCGAGTCCCATCAGCCCCAGCAAATGCGAGCGCTTTGTGGAACATTTGAAGCTATCCCGAAATCCCTCACCCCCTCGGTCCCCCTCTCCCTTGCCAAGGGAGAGGGGGAGAGAAGAGAAGGGCCAGGGGATACCCCTGGAACCCCGCCATCCCGACCCGACGGGATGGACTCCCCCGGGACGAATTTCGGGATGAGTTCTTGCAAGCAGCACCTGGGGGCATACCCCCCTGGCAGAAGGTAGTCATTTGGGAGTAGCCACCTCACACGGCAGGCCTACTCGAATATGAGTTTGCCGTGCATTCCCTCCGCGTAGTGGTCCTTGCCGTCTGTCTCTTTGATAAGGCAACCGATCTCCCATTCCCCTTTCAGGTCCGCCGGGACTGTGAACCTGAGCCAGAAGTCCCTGATGCCAGGCCCAACCTCCAGTTCTCCGAAACTGGCGCCCTCTACTTCAGCCTTCTCCTTGCCGTAGTAAGAGAAGAGGTCCATAGACACCATCTCCGTGAGTAGCTCCGCATACTCCCCTGTGCTGGTG
>JACQOS010000002.1 GCA_016202425.1 Chloroflexota bacterium | reverse complement strand
GAAGCATCCAGGGCGCAGGCCCAGATGCGGGCATAATGCCCCAGATTCTTCGTCGCTGCGCTCCTCAGAATGGCAGGAGGGGCCGCCCCCACCCCGCCACCTCCCCAGATTCTTCGCTGTGCCCTGGCTATCTCCCCTCCTCTTCGCTGGGTTGAGCTGCGGCCTCTTCCGGAGCCCCTTCCTCGGTGGCTGGGGCGGCCTCGGCGGGCACCGCCTCCGCAACGACCCGTGGCGGGTTGACCCGGGCGATGAGCTCGCCAGGTTCAGTGACGATGGTGACGCGCTCGCCCAGGTTGAGGCTGGAGACATGGATAGCCTTTTCGTAGTCATCCAGGCCGGAGACGTCCACTTCGATGAAGGGAGGGATGTCCAGGGGCAGGCACTCCACCGCGAGGCTGTGGATGGCCTGGAGGAGGGTGCCGCCGTGGACCCGGGCCGCTGGCGCCTCCCCTACCAGGTGGATGGGAACCTCGGCCCGCATGACCTCCGTCGTGGGCACCTGGTAGAAGTCCACGTGGAGCAGGGCGTCGGTTACGGGATGGCGCTGGATCTGGCGGGCGAAGGCGAAATGGGCCCCCGGCGCCCCCTTGATGGAGACGGAGACGGGGACGTTGCCGCCCGCCTGGGTCACGAGCCGTTGGACCAGGACGGTGGGCGCCTGGAGGTTTAACGAGGTGGTACCCCTGCCGTACAGGTGCAGAGGGGTAATGCCTTGGCGCCGGAGCGCCTTCACCTTCTTGCCCGTCACGGACCGGGGCTCCGATTCAATGGTCAACGCATCCATAGGTACCTCGAGAGCAGTGGGCTGAGGCTGTCCAGGGTTGATACTGTACCATGAAACTTGAAGGGGCTCAAGCGTGCTGCTATAATGCTGGGATACAGTGCTGGACCGGGCAGGACCCGGGACATGCGAGGAAGGGCGGATGCGGGTTCCGATGAAGGTGGACTACGGGGTGCGCGCGCTCGTTGACCTGGCGCTGCACCAGGGTGATGGGCCGGTGCCCACGGCGACCATCGCCCGGCGGCAGCATATGCCGGAGCCCTATCTGGACCAGGTACTCGCCGCCCTGCACAGGTACGGGTTCGTGCACAGCCGCCGGGGGCCTCAGGGTGGGCACATGCTGGCAAGGGACCCGAGGGAGATCAACTTGGCCATGGTGGTGGAGACCTTGGAGGGCATGGGGGCACTCTTGGGGTGCTTTGAGTATCCAGGAGAGTGTACCTTCTCGGATGCCTGCGCTCAGCGCGAGGTCTGGCAGACCGTAGAAGCTGCGGTCATGCAGGTGCTGAGGACTACCAGCATTGGGGAGCTGGTGGAACGGCAACGCCGTCTGGTGCCCGTTCCCGTTTCCCGGTAGGAACGTTCCTGCTCTGGTAGCCTCGCGGACCGTGCTTCGGCTGCCGCCGAACCGCTGGGACGCGGGGTTTTTTGTTGGCCTGAAAGGCCCTTGGAGGCGAACGTGCAGGTAGCAAAACTGAAAGGTTCCCAAGAGAGTAGCGCAGGGCTGAAACCGGCAACGGTCTTCACCCCGGAACAGGCGCGGCGCTATAGCCGCCATATCATCATGCCGCAGATTGGAGGCAGGGGCCAGCGGAAGCTGCTGGAGGCCAAGGTATTGCTCATTGGTGCGGGAGGGCTGGGCTCGCCGGCAGCGCTGTACCTGGCCGCCGCGGGCATCGGTACGCTGGGGATCGTGGACTTCGACAAGGTGGACCTGACCAACCTGCAACGGCAGATACTTCACCACACCCACGACGTGGGACGACCGAAGGTACAGTCGGCGACGGAGACCATCAACGACATCAACCCGGACGTCCGGGTGGTGCAGCACGCCGTTCGCCTGAGTTCGGAGAACGCCCTGGAGGTGCTCTCGCCCTACGACGTGATCGTGGACGGCAGCGACAACTTCCCCACCCGCTACCTGGTCAACGATGCGTGCGTGCTGCTGGGGAAACCGTACGTGCACGGGAGCATCTTCCTGTTCGAAGGCCAGGCCTCGACGTTCCTGCCGGGACAGGGCTGCTACCGGTGCCTCTACCCCAATCCACCCCCCCCGGGCATGGTGCCCAACTGCGCCGAGGCGGGGGTCCTGGGCGTACTGCCGGGGATCGTGGGGAGCATTCTTGCGGTGGAGACCATGAAGCTGGTCCTGGGCCTGGGGGATACCTTGACGGGTCGGCTGCTCCTCTTCGATGCCCTGGGGATGGAGTTCCGGCAGGTGAAGATTCGCCGCAACTCCGACTGCCCCGTCTGCGGCGACCACCCTACGGTCACCCAACTCATCGACTACGAGGAGTTCTGCGGGCTGCCCCCGGTCTCCTCGGGAAGCGCCAGCCACTGAGCCCCATGCGAGACGAGAGACGGAAGGCTCTTGACTCCCCCGTGGCCTTGAGGGGCCGAAGAGAGACGCGCGTGCAGCGCCATGCGCCGCTCGCGGGAGCGGGGGTCCTGGACACAGTGGGGAACACCCCTCTGGTGGAGCTGCGGCGCTTCTCTCCCAAGCCAGGGGTGCGTCTGTTCGCCAAGTTGGAGGGGACGAACCCCACGGGGAGCCTCAAGGACCGCATCGCCCTCAAGATGATCCAGGAGGCGGAGGCCCAGGGCGTGCTCACCCCGGACAAGATCATCCTGGAGCCCACCAGCGGCAACACGGGGATCGCCCTGGCGCTGGTGGGGAGCTTGAAGGGGTACCGGGTGGAGGTGGTGATGCCGCGGAACGTCAGCCCGGAGCGTGTCCAACTCCTCCAGGCGTTCGATGTCCAGGTTCACTTCTCCGACTGGCGCCTGGGGACCAACGGCTCCATTGTGAAGGCCCAGGAGATGGTGGCCGACAACACGATGTACTACATGCCGTTCCAGTACGGGAACGCCGCCAACCCCCTCGCCCATTACGAAGGGACGGGGCGGGAGGTCCTGGAGCAGCTACCGGAGGTGGACGTCTTCGTGGCGGGGCTGGGGACGGGGGGGACCCTCATGGGGACAGGGCGCAGGCTCAAGGAGCACCATTCCGCCGTCAAGGTTGTGGCCGCCGCTCCCCAGCCGGACGACGCGATTTTCGGGCTGCGCAGCCTGGAAGAGGGCTTCGTTCCCCCCGTGCTGGACCTGTCCCTCCTGGACGCCAGGATCATGGTCTCCAGCGAGGAGGCATTCCGGATGACCAAGGAGCTGCTCCACCAGGAGGGCGTGTTCGCGGGCGTCTCCTCCGGGGCCGTGCTGGCGTGCGCCCTGCGCTTCGCCCAGCGGCTGGAACGGGCGAACATCGTGTGCCTCCTGGCGGACGGAGGCTGGAAGTACCTGAGCACCGGGCTGTGGACCAAGTCCTACGCTGACCTGCAGGCCGAGGTGGAAGGGAAGGTGTGGTGGTGAAGCTCCGGGACCCCTTCTGGCACCGTTCGTCCTGCATCTGTACTCCGGGGAGGTAGCTCCCCTTCTTCTGGGTAGCGCCCCGCTCGCTTGCGAGACCCAAGGCATTGGTGCTGGCGTCGGTGGGGCGTTCTGCAAAACAGTTTAAGAGAGGAGAAACGCGACGTATGACTGCTGAGACGGTTGCCGATATCACCCTGGATACCCGGGGGACCCTGTGCCCCTTGCCGGTGATCAAGGCCCGCCTGGCCATGGACAAGATGAAGCCTGCGCAGGTGCTCCAGCTCCTGGCCAGCGATCCGGGGGCCAAGGCGGATGTGCCCGGTTGGGCCCGCGTAGCCGGGCACCGGCTGCTCCGCCAGGAGGAGCGGGACGAAGTGTTCATCTTCTGGGTTCAGAAGGGGGAGGGGAAGCAATGAGCACCGAGACTACAGTCGTGCAGGGGCTCCCAGGAGGCGAGCTGGCGGAGTTCCAGGCGCTCCACAGCCGGGCCCACAAGGAGACCGATGTCCGCCGGGCGGCCATCGTTGCCTCCAAGGGGACGCTGGACATGGCGTACCCGGTCCTCATCCTGGCCAGCACCGCGGCCGCCATGGGGATGGAGGCCGGGGTCTTCTTCACCTTCTACGGCCTGGACATCATCCAGAAGAAGAAGTTCCGCCACCTGAAGGTGGCACCCCTGGCCAACCCCGCGGCTCCAATCCCGGTGCCGAACCTGCTGGGGGCCATCCCTGGGGCAACGTTCCTGGCCACCAGGGTCATGAAGTTCCTCATGGCGCGCCAGAAGATGCCCCCGGTAGAGGAGCTGCTCAAGACGTGCCAGGAGCTGGGGGTCAGGTTCTTCGCCTGCTCCACCACCATGGGGGTCATGGGCGTCAAGCCCGCCGACCTCATCGAGGGGGCCGACATTGCCGGGGCGGCTGCCTTCCTGGAGTTCGCTTCCCAGGCGCAGGTGACGCTCTTTATCTAGAAGCCGTTCGGACAACCCTCACCCCCTGTGTCCCCCTCTCCCTTGCCAAGGGAGAGGGGGACAGGAACGAATCTGGGGGACACCCCCAGACCCCCGACAGAGGGGGTACAGCCCCCTCTGTACTCCCCTTTTTCAGCAGTCTGCTAGAAGCCCCCTGGCTCTGGGGAAACCCTGTCCACCGCAGCCTTCAGTCTGCGGCAGAAGGGGTTGAACCCCCTTGGGAGCCCCCGGTGGCTGCTATACTACAAGCCGTGAGCCGGGAGGCGACGGAAGAGCGGTGTATCGCGTGCTGGTAGTGGCCACCGGTGGGGACCCGGACCCCTCGCTCCTTCGGGCCCTGGACGAGGAGGGGCTGGCCCATGCCACCGTTCGGGACCTGGGCGCGCTGGCCCAGCGGCACCAGGCCGGCGAGGTGGACGCCGTGGTGGTGGACTTGAGCGCCAGCGAGCCCCAGAGCGCCGTGCGCGTCGGCGGGCGGTGTCGCGAGCTGGGAGTGCCGTGGTTGTGCGCCCTGCCGTCCCAGCGCCTCGCGGCCTACAGCCCGGCGTGGGGAGCGGACGACTTCTTCCTCTTGCCCCCGGCAACGGGCGAGATCACCCTCCGGCTGGAGCGGCACCTCAGGGCGGGGGATCCAGCGTCCCAGGGCCAGCCCATCCTGACGGCGGGAGACCTGGTCATCGATCCTGAACGGTACGAGGTCTCCTTGCGGAGCCGGCGGGTGCTGCTGACCTTCAAGGAGTACCAGCTCCTGTGGCTGCTGGCCTCCAACCCGGGCCGGGTGTACAGCCGGGGCTCCCTGCTGGAACAGGTCTGGGGCTACGACTACCTGGGCGGGACCCGAACGGTGGATGTCCATATCCGGCGGCTGCGCAGCAAGATCGAAGACCCGGGCCACAGCTACATCGAGACGGTCTGGAACGTGGGCTACCGGTTCCGCCCTCAGGATGCTGCTCGCGAGGGGCGGTGGAAGGCGGAGGCAGGCCAGTTGTGAAATGTAACACAATCGTAACATCACCGTAACACGAAAGTAACAGTCGCTGGGTACCCTTGGCCCGTCCTCCTGGAGTCCATCCGGGGGACGGGCCAACTCTTTGTAGGGAGGAGCGCGCATGGCAGTGAAGTTTCCGCAGCTTTCTACGGGCCAGGAGGTCATCGCCTATGCCCAGGAGCAGCAGATCGAGATGGTGGACCTGAAGTTTGCTGACCTCCCGGGGACGTTGCAGCACCTGACCGTCCCCATAGGCGAGCTGAACGAGGCCTTGTTTGCGGAGGGGACGGGGTTCGACGGCTCCAGCATCCGGGGGTTCCAGGCGATCCACGAGAGCGACATGCTCCTGGTGCCGGACCCCACCACGGCCACCGTGGACCCGGTGTTCCAAATCCCGACCCTGAGCCTTTTCTGCACCGTCCGGGACCCTTCGACGAACGGGCCCTACTCGCGAGACCCCCGCTACATCGCCCAGAAGGCCGAGGCCCACTTGAAGAAGTCGGGCATAGCGGACGTGAGCTACTGGGGCCCTGAGATCGAGTTCTTCATCTTCAACGGTGCCCGCTTCGACCAGGACACCCGCAGCGGCTACTACTTCATCGAGTCGGAAGAGGGGATCTGGAACGCGGGGAAGGATGGCGCCAACCTGGCCTACCGCCCTCGGCACAAGGAAGGGTACTTCCCCACCGCCCCCACGGACACCTTCACCGACATCCGGTCCGAGGTGTCGTTGAAGTTGACCACCTTCGGTATCCAGGTGGAGAAACACCACCACGAGGTGGCCACGGCGGGCCAGGGCGAGATCGACATGAGGTACGACTCGCTGGTGCGGATGGCGGACAGCGTCATCGCGTACAAGTACGTGCTCAAGAACGTGGCCAGGGCGCACGGGATGGTGGCGACCCTCATGCCCAAGCCGCTCTTCGGCGACAATGGCACTGGCATGCACACCCACCAGAGCCTGTGGAAGGGTGGGAAGCCCCTCTTCTCCGACCCGGAGGGGTACGCTGGGTTCTCCCAGATGGGCCTCCACTACATTGGAGGGCTGCTCCGCCACAGCCCAGCGCTGCTTGCCTTCTGCGCGCCGACGACGAACTCGTACCGGAGGCTGGTGCCGGGGTACGAGGCGCCGGTGAACCTGGCCTACTCCCAGAGGAACCGCAGCGCCTGCGCCCGGATCCCTATGTACTTCCCACACCCGCACGCCAAGCGGGTGGAGTACCGCTGCCCCGACCCTTCCTGCAACCCGTACCTGGCCTTCGCGGCGATGCTGATGGCGGGCCTGGACGGGGTCATACACAAGATTGACCCCGGAGAGCCCATGGACATGGACCTGTACGACCTCTCCCCAGAG
>JACQOS010000079.1 GCA_016202425.1 Chloroflexota bacterium | reverse complement strand
CAGGGGGATGGTCGAAAGGGTTTTTCATTACCCTGCTAGGTATTGGGCACAAGGTTGGACACACCCACCTTGGGCACCCTGGAGAAGTGGACCAGGTCGGAGCGCGTGAGGAAGATGTTGGGATACACGGGCATGGAGAACTGGGCCATGGCGAACCGCATCCCCTCCTCTCCCCCGTAGACACCATCGGTAGGGACTACGGTCCAGTAGTTGCGGAAGTAAAAGCCCATGATGGTGTCGTAGGCGCAGACGTGGATGCCCCCTCCCGTGATGATGGCCTGGTGCTTGGTGGGATCGGGCACCAGCCGCTCCAGGACCTCCTCAATGTTGGTCTTGTAGAACGGGTTGTGGCAGAACTTCTGGATAACGACTTCCCCCTCCTGGGGCTTCAGTTCGTCCACGATCTCCGCTCCCCAGCTTCCCAGCTTGAGGATCTTGGGGTAGTTGAAGATGGTGAACTCCGGCTCCTCGTGGGTGCGCACCGACTGGATATACATGACCCTCACGCCCGTGGCCCGCGCCTTCTCCACCAGGCCCCGGATGACGGCGATCTTCCCGGCCATTGCCTTGGCCATGGCCGGGGTAACGGGCCCGCTGCTCGCTCCACCCAGACCGCCAACCTTGGCGAAGTCGTTCTGCACGTCCACCACCACCAGCAGCGTATTGGCGGGATTGGCCTCGATGGGGTGTACCTCTTTCATCCTCATGGCTCCTCCTCCAAGTTACGCCAGGAGTTTACCTGAGGGGGAGCCCCTCCATCAAGGCCGTGCCCCTGCCCCTGGCTCCATGCCCTCGCCGAAGAGCGTCAGTTGCCGCGCCTCGCCGAAATTGGAGACGCTCACGCCCAACAGACGGAAGCGGCGGCCCGGCAGGAGCTCCCGCTCCAGCAGCCGGAGGCCCACCGTTCGGATTGTGGCGCTTCCGTTGACCGGGAAAGGGAGGGTGCTGCTCCGGGTGAACGTCGTGAAATCCGAAAGTCGGAGCTTGACGGTGATCGTCCTGCCGTTGACTCCCTCCTGACCGAGGCGGTGGGCGACGCGCTCCACCAGCTCGTCCATGTGACGGGCCAGTGCCGCAGGGTCGTCCAGGTCGGTGGCAAAGGTCGTCTCAGCCCCCATGGACTTGGCTTCTCGCTCCGTCACCACCGGGCGCTCGTCCTGGCCTCGGCAGAGGGCGAGCATCTCCGGGCCCCGCTTCCCGAACAGCTCCTGTGCCCATGCCTCCGGCTTGCGGCCCAGCTCGCCCAGGGTCCTGATACCGTGCCTCGCCAGCTCCTGCTCCGTCTTGGGGCCAATGCCCGGAAGGCGGCCCACGGGGAGGGGAGCAAGGAACTCCTCCTCTCTTCCCTGCTCCACCAGCACCAGGCCGTCGGGTTTCCCCAGGGCGGAGGCGATCTTCGCCACCGCCTTGGAGGTGGCAATGCCCACCGACAGCGTGAGGCGCACCTCGGCCTTCACCCGGGCTTTCAGCGCCCTCCCCAGGGCCATGGGCCCTGCACCCTGGCGCACCCCCTCGCTGACGTCCAGGTACGCTTCGTCCAGGGACATGGGCTCCACCAACGGCGTGAGCGCGCGGAAGGTCTCCATGACCTGGTGCGAGACCTGCCGATAGAGGCCGAACCGGGGCTGCACCACGATGGCCTGGGGGCAGACCTGGAGAGCCGTGCGCATGGGCATGGCGGACCGGATGCCCCAGGCGCGCGCCTCGTAGGAGCACGCGGCCACGACGCCCCTGCTCCGGGGATCGCCCCCTACCAGGACCGGCTTCCCCCGCAGCTCCGGGTGGTCCCGCTGCTCCACGGAGGCGAAGAAGGCGTCCAGGTCGGCGTGGATGATCCACCGGGTGAAGGCTGGGGTTGCCTCCATGACCACCCTCGCGAGAGTCCGGCAGCCAGGGCCCGCCGGGCCGGCATCAGCGCGGCGCCAGCGAGACGTTCCGTAGGTCCACCATGCCGAAGGGAGTGAAGACGATCCCCTTCACGTAGGGCTTCACCACCAGATAGCTCCGCCCAAAGTACAGGGGGATCGCCGCCGTGTCCGCCACCAGGAGCCGTTCGGCCTCCTCGTAGAACCCCAGGCGGTTGCGGGCATCCTGTTCCACCCTGGCGCGTTCCAGGAGGGCATCTACCTGGGCGTTCTTGTAGCGGCCCACGTTGTTCTCTGCCTGGGAGTGGAAGAGGACGTCCAGAAAGTTGTGGGGATCAGGGTAGTCAGCGATCCACCCATAGTCGAACAAGTGGTCCCGCCGCTGCTTGAGCCCGTAGTAGTAGGTGTTGGGGTCCGCCAGGCGGACCTGGACCTCCACTCCCAGGTTGGTCCTCCACTGGTCCAGGAGCCCTGCGACGATCTCCGAGGGAGCCGTGAAGCCGCTGGTGGTGTAGATGAGGGGGGGCAGCCCGGAGATGCCGCCGTACTTGGACTGGGCCAGTAGCCGCTTGGCCTCTTCGGGGTTGAAGCCGATAGCGGGGAGGGCCTGGTTGTGTCCGGGAAGGCCCGGGGGAAGGAATCCCTGGGCCACCTGCCAGGACTGGCCCACCACCCGCCGGATGAGCTGATCCCGGTCCACCGACAGGAGGAAGGCCCGCCGCACCAGCGGGTCGTCGAAGGGCGGCCGGTCCACGGAAAGCCCAACGTAGAACACGCTCAGCTCCGGGTTGACCAGCAGCTCCCGAGAGAGGGCGTTTGCGGGGGCGGTCACCTCAGACAGCTCCTCGGCGAACACGTGGGAGACATCGATCTCTCCCGTTTCGTACATCAGGCGGGGGATGCCACCGTACAGCCGGAACACCACGTACGGCACCCGGGGCGGGTCCCGGTAGTAGGTCTGGTTGGCCTCCAGCACCAGGAGCACTCCGGGTTGCCAGGCCTTCAGCCGGAAGGGGCCGGTCCCATTGGGCTTCGCCCACCAGGGCTCCTCCAGCCTCTCCTTGGCCACGTTGTTCCTGTCCACCACGTAGGTGACCGGGTGGGCCAGCTTGGAGAGGAAGTACGCCTTCGGGGCATCGATGGTCACCTCCAGGGTGCGCGGGTCCACGGCCCGCACGCCCGCGAGGGCCGTGCTCTTGCCCGTGGCCACGTCCTTGAAGCCTACGATGTCGTCCAGGTAGGTGCCGGCCGTCTCCGATCCTGTCTCGGGGTCGGCCACGCGCTCCCATGAGTACTTCACGTCCTCCGCCGTCACCGCGCGTCCGTCGTGGAAGCGCGCGTTCTCGCGAAGCGTGAAGGTGAACACCCTGCCATCGCCCGATACCCTCCACTGGGCGAGTTCCGGCACCACGACCAGGTCCGGGCCGAAGGAGACCAGGCCGCTGAATATCTGGGAGAGATACTCAATGGACTGGCTCTCCTGGGCGATGGCGGGGTCGAGGGTCAGGGGACCTTCGTTGAAAAAGAGGGTCAGCGCCTCTTTCCGGGAGATGCCCAGGGGGGCAGGCTCCTGCAACCTCAGGCTGGCCAGGAGGGCCCCGACCTCCTCCCCGTGCTTCTCAAAGGTGGCCTGGGGAGCACTGGCCACCAGGACGATGTTCTGGCTCCCTCGCACCACCGCCAGGAGGCTGCCCCGCACGTTGCCCTGGGGCCCCCTCCACTGCATGTCCACCTGAAAAGCGGGAGTCCCACCCTGCACCGTCAGGTCCTTCTCCTCCACCACCCGGAAGCCTGGCAGGTTCAGGAACTGAGGGAGGATCTGGTCCACGGCCACGTCGGGCGCGACAAGGTCGCGGTTATAGCGGACGTGGACGTCCACCACAGGGGAGTCGTCGGTGGGGCCCACGAACCTCACCGCTGGCAATGCCTCCCCCGTCTCCACGGTCTCCCACGCAGGGGGGTACCGGACCTGGAAGCCGAAGGTCTGGTCCGTGTAGGTCTCGAACGTTGCTGGGATGGTGACAGGCCTGGGCGGCACCCTGGTGGGGGTGGGCGAACCGGGCGCGGGCGTCGGCGTGCGGACCGGCGTCGGTGTAGCGGTGGGAGAAGGCAGGCGCGTCGGCGTAGGCGCAGTCGTAGGCGTAGCGGTGGGCGTGGGCACTGGCGTCGCCGTCGGGGTGGGTTCCGGCTGCGGGCTGAGGAGCTCGCATCCGAGCAGCGCCACGACAACGACGCCCAAGACCCAGACCCGCCAGTTCACGATCACAGAGACCTCCTTAGCGGGGTCGCGCTCCGGAGAGAGTCAGAGGGACGAGACACCGCCTTTACGGTACCACACAGGCCCCCAGCACGCCACACGGAGAGCGGCTTCCCACGCAAAGCTGAGGTATGGTATGCTGTACCAGAATCTGTCACCGGGCGAAAGACGTATCTATCATTGGCGCGGGGGCGTGCTCTCACAGAGCGCCCAGCGCTGGGAGGGCGAGACCATGAGACGTGCAGGTCTGGTAGGCGTTGCGGTGGTGCTGGTGGCCCTCATGTCCGCGCTGTTTCCGACGAGTGCGCTGGCAGGGGAGGGGGACATGGAGCTGGGCGGCATCTTTCCGGGGCGGCTGGCCTTCCCCCAGGAGCCGGTCAGCAGGATGCTGTCGGGCCGGGCCTGGCTGGTGGCCAGCGGGCTGGACCCCGCCGTCCGCCTGGGGCAGGGGGACCTGCGGGAGGCGCCGCCCTCCTCGGGGGAGGGCAGCTCCCTGGCCCAGCTCGGGGGAGGTGGAGCGGCCCTGGTCCCCTACCGGGACCCCTCCGCCAAGTTCAGCCGCAACATCCTCGTGCCTGAGGACTTCAGCCAGTTCCCCTACCAGACCGAGCCCAGCCTCGCCATGGACCCCAAGGACCCCGACCACCTGCTGCTGAGCTTCATCGACTACGGTTTCTCCTCCATGGTGAGCTACAGCAGCATAGATGGCGGCGCCACCTGGAGCGGGCCTCACATCGCCAAGTACCCTCGGCAGGACCTGGGCATCGCCGGCGACCCCATTGTCGGCTTCGACCGCCAGGGAAAGGCCTACTACGCCTTCATCTCGCTGAACGTGGAGGAGTTCTCCATCGGCCCGCTCCTGGGCCAGGCCCTGGTCTCCTCCATCGCCGTGTCCCAGTCCAGCGACGCCGAGATCACCTGGCGGGACCCCGTGAAGGCCTCCTGGAGCACCCTCACCTCGCGCGTGCTGCCCAGCCCCGACGACCGGCCCCGGGGCACCATTACCATCGGGTTCCTGGACAAGCCCTGGATGACCATCGGCCCCGACCCCAAGGACCCCGGCAAGGACGTCATGTACGTCACCTACACCAAGTTCATCGAGACCCTGGAAATCCTGTGGGTGGACGAACTCCCCTTTCTGGGCTACCCCCGGCTGGAGACGGTCATCGAGCTGGTCAGCTCCAAAGATGGCGGCGTCACCTGGACCAAGGCCGTGGAGGTGAGCCCCCGGGCCCGCTACACGATCCTGTTCAACCGGGAAGAGGGCGAGGAGTCCGGCCCCAGGGCTGACTCCCTGGACGAGCCCAAGACCCAGGAGGGCTCCACCCCCCTCACCGGACCCCGCCAGGTCGTCCAGGGCTCCGACGTGGTCGTTGCCCCCGACGGCAAGGTGTTCGTGGCCTGGATGGACACCACCGAGGATGACACCTTCGAGGGCCTCGCGGAGATCTACATCCGGCGCTCGGACGACGCTGGCGCCACCTTCTCCCGGGCCCGTCGGGTGAGCGGGTTCCTGGAGCCGCCCTTTCAACCCCGCAACGGCGCCTTCCGCTACTGGGCTACCGCTTTCCCCAAGCTGGCCACCGGCCAGAAGGGCGAGGTGTACGTGCTCTACTCGGCCCCTTCCAAAGGCAACCCCGACGACGACGGCGACGTCTTCGCCGTGGTATCCACGGACCAGGGAGAGACCTGGAGCGGGCGGATCCGCGTGAACGACGACGAAACGTCCCGCCTCCAGTTCTTCCCCGAGATTGCCGTTGACCCCAAAGGAGTGCTCCATGCCATCTGGGCGGACATGCGCGACGACCGGCCGGAGGTCCGCTATCACATCTACTACGCCAGCTCCGAGGACGGCGGCCGGACCTGGTCCAGGAACGCCCGGGTGACGGACTTCCCCACCAATCCCAATCGGGCGTTCCCCCGAGGCCAGTTCATCGGCGACTATTTCGCCCTGGTCGCAGGGCCCGAGGACGTCTACATTGCCTGGGCCGACGGGCGCCTGGGAGAGTTCGGCGCCGCCAACCAGAAGATCGCCTTCGCCCGCAAGCGCCTCATGCCCACCCCTCAGGTCTTCATCTCGCCGCCCTCCGGCCCGGGTGGCAAGGACGTGGTGATCCAGGGGTTCAACTTCGAGGCGGAGCAGCAGGTCTTCATCGAGGTGGCCGGCGTCATCGTCTCCACCGCCCGCACCCAGAACGAGGGCAGGTTCTCCGCCCAGATCTTCGTCCCCATCTCCGGGCAGGGGGCTCACCGGGTGCGCGTCATCGACGCCTCCGGGAACGTGGCCGCCTCTTCCTTCTTCATGGACTTTGGCTTCGACACCATCCAGAAGGCTACCACCCGGCTGGACGAGTTGAGCAAGCGGCTGGAGGCCACGGCGCCGGTGGCTGGGTCTCCGTCCCCAGGCTCCGAGCCGCCGCTCAGCGCCGAGGTGCAGCAGCTCAGGACAACGGTGGATGAACTCACCAGGGCCCTGGAGAGCCGTCGGGGGATTTCCCCCTGGCTCCTAGTCGCCGTGGTCGGGGCGGCCATCCCCTTGCTCATCATGGCCGGCCTCCTGGTCGTCCTGGCCCGACGCCCGCGGCCCGCACGAGCGTCCGATGCCGACCGGTAGCCGGTGGAAGGTCCTGGGCCTGGTGGCCGTGCTCCTGCTGGGCCTGGAGGTCCTGCCCAACGTCCTCGCTCAAAGCCAGGAGTACCGGCCACCCCACCAGAGGCCCGGGCCCGCCGTGGACCGCCTCCTCTTCCGCTCGTTCCACGTGGACCTGGCCGCCGCAGCCCTCCAGGCCAAGGAGATGGACTTCTACGCCTTCAGCCTGAAGACGGAGTCGGCGCGTCAGGCCAAGCAGAACCCTGCGATCCAGGTCTACGAAGCCCCCGCCAGCTCCATCTCCCTCATCCTCAACCCGGCGCCCGCGCCAGCAGGGGAGCTGAACCCCTTCTCCCTGCGGGAGGTCCGCTTTGCCCTCCAGTACGCCGTCAACCGGGAGTTCATTGCCCGGGAGATCTACAAGGGCCTCGCCGAGCCCATGGTGGGCCACGTGGGCCCCTTCGACTACGACTACCTCACCGTTTACCGCCAGGTCAAGGAGGCGAACGTCACCTACGACCCGGACTTCGCCCGCCAGCAGATCACGGCCGCCATGACCAGGGCAGGAGCGGAACTCCGGGATGGCAAGTGGCATTTCGGCGGCAAGCCCATCCAGCTCAAGTTCATCATCCGGGTGGAGGACGAACGGCGCGAGGTGGGCGACCTGGTCCGGGGGGAGCTGGAGAAGCTGGGCTTCACCGTCAGCCCGGTCTACCATAGCTTCGCCCCCGCCATCCTCACCGTGTACAGCACGGACCCCAAGCTGTTCGAGTGGCACCTCTACACCGAAGGATGGGGACGCAGCGCCGCCGAACGGTACGACTTCGGCACCATCAACTCCATGGCGGCCCCCTGGCTGGGGAACATGCCCGGCTGGCAAGAGGTCGGCTTCTGGCAATACGAGCAACCGCGTCTTGACGACCTGGGGAAAAAGCTCTTCCAGGGTGCCTTCACCAGCAAGGAGGAGCGCGACCAGCTCTACCAGGAGATGACCCGCCTCGCCCTCGACGAGTCCGTGCGCATTTGGCTGGCCACGGTGGTCAACAGCCTGCCCGCCTCCCGGGAGGTCCAGGGCGTCACCCAGGACATCGCCGCCGGGCCCAAGTCCATCTGGACCCTGCGGGAGGCCTATGTCCCCGGCAAGGACACCCTCACGGTGGGAAACGTGTGGGTCTGGACGGAGCGGAGCACCTGGAACCCCATTGGCGGCTTCGGGGACGTCTACAGCAACGACATCTGGCAGAACTTGCACGACCCTCCCCTGTGGCGCGACCCTTTCACGGGAGTCCCCATCCCCTTCAGGGCCACCTATCAGGTCACCACCGCCGGGCCCACCGGCAAGCTGGACGTCCCTGCCGACGCGGTCCAGTGGGACGCCTCCGCCAAGGCCTTCGTTCCCGTCCCCGGAGGCACCAGGGCCACGAGCAAGGTCACGTTCAACTACTCCAAGTACTTCCAGTCCAAGTGGCACCACGGCCAGCCCATCACCATGGCGGACGTGGTCTACCCCATTTACCAGGCCTTCGACCTGGCCTTTGACAAGAACAAGTCCCAGGTCGAGTTCGCCCTGGCCGTGACCAGCCGGCCATACCTCCAGACGGTCCGAGGGCTCCGCATTACCGGGCCGGAGACCCTGGAGGTGTACGTGGACTACTGGCACTTCGTGGAGGCCTACATCGCGGAGTACGCCAACCTCTCCGGGGTCAGCATGCCCTGGGAGGTCCTGGCCGCCATGGACCAGTTGGTGTTCCAGGACCGACGCGCCGCGTACAGCGATACGGCGGCCCAGCGGTTCGGGGTGCCATGGATCAGCCTGGTGATGGACAACGACGCCCGGCTGGTCCGGCGGACCCTTCTGGAGCTCCAGGGCAAGGGCTCCTATCCCACCAACGTTTTCAAGGTCGGCAACGCCACCCTGGTCACGCCCGAGCAGGCCAAGGAGCGCTACGCCGCCGCCATCGCGTGGGTCCAGAAGTACGGCATGGCGGTCATCAGCAACGGGCCCTTCCAGCTCGTGCGCTTCGAGCCCCCCGCTCAGTTCGTCCAACTGGACGCCTTCCGCGATCCAACCTATCCCTTCAAGCCGGGCTCCTGGTACCGGGGGGTACCTCCCGTTCTGCGGTTCGAACGCATCGAGGCCACCGGGATAGGGATCGGGGCGCCCGCCATCATCAACGTGGACGTGCGGGGGCCAGGCCAGCTTTCGGTCCAGTACCTCCTCCTCGACCCCCTGACGGGGAAGCTGGTCGCCCAGGGTGAGGCGAAGCGCGTGGGCGACAGCCAGTACACTATCCAGCTCCCCGAGCAGGTCACCAGCGGCATGAAGGCTGGCCCCTACCAGCTTTTCGTCACCGCCTCCAGCGACCAGGTCTCCTCCCTGGCCGAGCGCCGCGTGGCCCTGGAGGCGAGGGCCGCGGGAGAGGTCGGCCAGCTCATCCCCACGGTCGTCGCGCTGGGCACTCCTGTGCCGCCCGGGCCTCCCCCGGCGCGGCGGGGCTTCGGCTGCTCTCCCTCCCTTGTCCGCGTTTCCCGCTAGTATCTAATGACGTGAATCCGTGTAGACATGTCATACTTCAAGTCCCGCTCATCCTGAGCACCGTCGAAGGACATGAGCGGGACTTTTCCTCCGCTCGTATGGTTCCCTTCGGCTGCGCTCAGGGTAAACT
>JACQOS010000012.1 GCA_016202425.1 Chloroflexota bacterium | reverse complement strand
GGATGCCCTTGCCATGATGATAGGTCTGGAAGACCAGGCAAGGCGCAACTACATGGCCCTGGCCTGTATGGGCCCTGACCATCCCATCCTCCCTCGCGACCAGGTCTTGCGGTACGCCGCGACCAGGGCCCAGGGCACGACCCCGGAGGCCGCCATAGCGATCTGGCAGTACTACGAGAAGCAGGTAAGGCTGGAAGGCTAGATGCCGAACCTTCTCCCCAGACCGATCTGACCCCCTCCACCGCCGGCCAGATAGCCCTAGCAGGTCGCTGAAAAAAGGGAGTCCAGAGGGGCCAGGCCCGCCGTAGGCGGGTCTGGGGATCCTGTCCTCGAGCCGAAGCCCTGAGCGAAGCGAAGGGGTAGCGAAGGATGTCCCCCAGCTTCATTTTCTTGCCCCCTCTCCCGCCTCAGGCGGGAGAGGGGGCCAGGGGGTGAGGGTTTTGAGATGAGTTCTGTCAACCCCGCGGTCTGGCACCCCAGGCCCCGTTCCCGCCCTCCGCATACGCCGTGGCCGCTTCAGGGGCTATAATGGGCGTTGGACCGTTGGACCGGTTTCTCCCTGTCGGCATCCAAAGGAAGCAGGGATCAGCAACGCTGCGGTCAAGGGGGCGGACAGGCAGGCATGGATATCCCCGTAGTCTTTGCCTTCAGCGCCGGGATGGTGGCCACGGTGAACCCCTGTGGGTTCGCCATGCTTCCCGCCTACATCGCCTACCACCTGGGCCTGGGGGATGAGTCCCGGAGCGTGCTGAGCCGGGCCGCCTATGGGACCCTGGCGGGACTCGGGGCCACCGCTGGGTTCGTGGTGCTTTTTGGCGCTGTAGGCCTCGTCATCGCCGCCGGCGGGTATGTGCTGACCCGCTTGTTCCCGTACTGGGGGCTGGGGGTGGGCGTGGCCATGGCGGGCCTGGGGCTGTTTCTCCTGCTGACCCGCCGAAGCCTGGGCATTGTCGCTGCCAGCCGTATCCATTCGCCGGCGACCCTTCGCGGTCTAGGAGGGTTCTTTCTCTTTGGCATCGCCTACGGCCTGGCTTCCCTGAGCTGCACGCTCCCCATCTTCCTCGTGGCGGTAGGGAGCGCCCTGGCGTCCAGAGAGTTCGTGCCCGGCCTGGTCCAGTTCGTCAGCTACGGTCTGGGCATGGGGGCCATCCTGGTGCTCCTTACCCTGGGGGTTGTCTTTTTCAAGACGGGCTTCGCCCAGGGATTCCGGGTGCTGGTGCCCCACGTCCACTGGGTCGGCGCCCTGGGCATGGCGGGTGCGGGATTGTACCTCATCTACTACTGGACCCTGGGCACCGGCAGGATCGTGTTTTCCTGAACCTGCCGCCGCTAGCGCCCCTGGGGCTCTCGGAAGGGGGCGTTCATCCACTCCAGGGCTGCCCGTAGCCCCTCGTCCCGGACCCTGCGCCGAAACTCCTTGACGGCGGAGGACTGCCCCGCGATGGCATCCATCTCGCTGGCCAGAAGCTGCAAGAGATGGCGCCTGCCCATGAGCTCCATGGCCCTGTTGCAGATCTCCTTGCTGGCCGCCAGCATCTCGTAGCTCACCCGGGCGATCTTGCGGGCCAGGGCGTTCACCTCGTCCTCCAGCCGATCGGCGGGCACCGCCTTCCAGACCAGCCCCAGCCGCTCCGCCTCTTTGCCGCTCAAGTTGTCCCCGGTGGACATCGCCCACTTGGTCCACTGGGGGCGCAAATAGAAGGGCCACATAAATGTATCCGGCGTGCCCACGTTGCGCACCGCAGGGAATCCGAACTGGGCATCTTCGGCGGCGATGATGATGTCTGAATTGGTGGCGATGTGGGTGCCCGCCGCCAGGCAGTAGCCGTGGACCTGGCAGATCACCGGCTTCGTGATGTTCCACAGGGCCATCCAGGGCTGCCGAAACCTGTTCCGGAGCGCGATCTCCTCCCGCATCGTCCGCTCTCTCGCCTGGAAGGCCCCCCCGGGGGTGCCTGGCGAAGGGGAGAGGTCCGCACCTGCGCAGAAGGCCCGGCCCGCTCCCCTCAGGACGATGCACCGGACCTCATCATCCGTGTCGGCGGCCAGGAGGGCGGCAATCAGGTCCCGCCGGAGGACGTCGTTGAGGGCGTTCAGCTTCTCTGGCCGGTTCAGCGTGACCCACGCGATGTGGTCGTGGGTCTCGTACAGGACCGTCCCGAACGCCATTGCCCCTGTGCCTGCTAGCGGGACTCGGCCTTTTCCTGGAAGGGAGCGTTCATCCACGCCAGGGCTGCCCTCAGCCCCTCGGTCCTGGAGCGCCGGTGGAACTCCTTGACCGCGGTGGACTGGTGGGAGATGGCGTCGTTGGTGGCCGCCAGGTGTTGGAGCAGGTCGCGCCCCATGAGATCGGTGGCCATGTTGCAGATCTCCTTCGTGCAGGCCAGCATCTCCCAGCTCACCCGCGCGATCCTTCTGGCCAGGGTGTCCGTCTCCTCTTCCAGCTTGTCGGCGGGGACGGCCTTCAGGGCCCACCCCATGCGTTCCGCCGTCTTGCCATCGAAATTGTCGCCGGTGAAGAAGACCCATTTGGTCCACTGTGGCCCCACAAGGTAGGTCCACATGTGGGTGGCCGGGGTCCCCAGGTTTCGCACGGGGGGAAAGCCGATCTGGGCGTCCTCCGCCACGATGCGGATATCGCTGGACAGGGCGATGTCGGTCCCCGCGGCGAGACAGTACCCGTGGACCTGGCAGATGACCGGCTTGGGGATGTGGTACAGCTCCTGCCATTTCTTGCTCGCCCCCAAGAGCCTCTGGATGTCCCTCCGCAGGTTGGGGGCATCGCCTCCGGCGCGGTCTTGCTCGGCGTAGCGCTCCGGGGATGGGGTCAGGTCATAGCCGGCACAGAAGGCCCGGCCTGCTCCACGGATCACGATCACCCGGGTCTGCTCGTCGTTTTCGGCTTCCCGCAGGGCGGACCACAGGTCATCGATGAGCCCGGTGTTCAGGGCGTTCAACTTCTGGGGGCGGTTCAGGGTGACCCACGCCACGCCGCCGTCGCTCTTGTAGAGTACGTTCTCGTATGGCATCTTGCCCTCCCAATGAGTTGGCCGTAGTATACCCTCCGCCATCAGGGTTGTCATGCTGGAGCCCATGGAGGCCGTGTCGTTTTCCCTCTTGCGCTGTCGAGGGAATGCGGATGGCCCGCTCCCCAGGAGGTGCCTTGTGCCGAAAGAGACGCGGGTCGCCAGGGTTGGCGACGTGCCACCGGGGCAGATGAAGCTGGTAGAGGTGGGAGGCGAGCCCGTGGTACTGGCCAACGTGGATGGCCAGGTCTACGCCTTCAGCGACGAGTGCACCCACCAGGCGTGCCCCCTCTCTGAAGGGGACCTGAAAAGCGACGTGGTGGAGTGCGGCTGCCATGGTAGCCAGTTCAACGTGCGCACTGGCGCCGTGGTGAGCGGACCAGCCAGGAGGCCGGTGAAGAGCTACGCTGTCCGCGTGCAGCAGCAGGACATCTTCGTCGGAGAGGGGTAGCGCCGCCCGACGGCGGACATGGCGGCCCTTCGGAACGACTTCGTGGCTGCCTTGGCTCGCCAGGTATTCGTCGCCCATGCCGCTCCCGGCGGCAAGACCGAGGCCTTCGCTCGCAAGGTCCTGGACTGGGGCAAGCCCCTCCTAACCCTGGAGAGTGACCGGAACGCTAATCTGGTGACTCTGGGTGCTCGGGCAGTCACTCCCGAAGCTTTGCGGGGATAGGGGACGACATGCGCACAATCATACTGCTAGCTCTCACCCTGGCATTTATCTTGGCCTGTACATCACCTGCTGAAGAGACACCAACCCCTACGGCCACGCCCACGCCAACACCTACCCCTGCCTACTTTCCCACGTACGCGGATTTTGACCTGGTTGCCCGCCAGAAATCCAGGTATTCGTTACACGAATCCTACGCGCCCTTTGCTGCTCTCTACGTGGCCCGTGAGTGCTTCGCTGGTAACCCGCTCACACTGGATGGCTTCAGAGCTTTCGCTTACGAGACGCTTTTCACGGAGTACGAAATAGTGCTGGAGAGCGAGGTTGTCGGCAAGATGTTCGCCCTGGGTGGTAAGGATGTACGGGGAAGCTGTATCGAGCTTTACCTGTACCCAAAGACAGGCGCTGAAGCATCTCTGGGTTTGGAATTGGTCGCGAACCCTAGACGTATACACCCAATCTTTCGAGAAGCGAGCAAATCGAGGTATCAAGAGATGGTGGCTCGGTGGTTCCAGCAAGAAGCCCAAAGTAGGGAGCCGTTTGTCCCCTGGCTTTGGAAGAGGGACGGTCTTGATCTACGGATACAGATTCCGAGTGACGTTCCTGTACCCAGGGGCGATACACAGCTACCCCCAACTTGGGCTCTGGAATACCAGCTAGGGATCCAAGAGGCACGAATCCGTGAATTAGAGGCTTCAAAAAGTCCCTGAGCATTGCCATGACAGGTTGGTGAAAAAGGAGGAGTCCAGAGGGGCGCAGCCCCGGAGCCTGCCCTGAGCGAAGTCGAAGGGACGGGGG
>JACQOS010000011.1 GCA_016202425.1 Chloroflexota bacterium | reverse complement strand
CTGAACTTGGTGGTCCCAGGCGATGTCCCCGATCTCCGCGAGGAGGATCGCCGCGAGCGTGGGGCCGACCCCCGGGAGGGATTCGAGCAGGCGGTAGGCCGGCAGCGGCTGGGCCACGCGCACCAGCTCCGCCTCGATGGTGGCGATGCGGGCCTGGACGGCCGTGAGGCGCGCGACGAGATCCGCGCACTCGCCGGTGAGCCCCGGAGGGAGCGCGGCGGTCGGGGTGCGTTCCTCCCCGCCGGGGGCCGCGGTCTGCGGGCGGCCCCGGCCCCGGGGCGTCGCGGCCGGGATCGGGCAGAGTCGCTCCTCACGGCCAGCGCCGAGGCGAACGTCGGGCCTGACGTGGCCCGGACGCACCTCCAGCGGGTCCTGGACGAGCTGCCGAATTTGGCGGAGCACTTCGCCGAAGTCGCCCGCACCCGGGCCGACGCCCTCCTGGAAGCCCACCGCCGCGCCCGAAAGGCCACCCGGGCCTCCGGCGTGACTCACCGAATCGAGCCGAAGCTTCCCGTGGATATCCTTGGAGTGTACGTCTACCTTCCGGCGGAGTGAGACCGGTTGAACCGCCAAGACGCCATGCGTCCACCCATTCAACCCTCGGCACCTCGGCGCCAGAATCCTGGATCGGGGTTGACTGTGCATGCATGGATGAATCATAATGGTGCATCCACTGCATCACAGGAGGTGAGACCATGGCTGCGATTACGGTACGGAATCTCCCGCCCGAGCTGGCCCGCGTGATCCGCCAGAAGGCGAAGCGGGAGAAGGTCAGCCTGAATCGGGCGGTGATCGATCTGCTGGAAAGGGCCACGGGCCTCGGCAGGCGCGCGAAGCCAGAGGTACTTCACCACGACCTCGACGATCTGGCCGGGAGCTGGTCCCAAGAGGAGTACGAGGAGTTCACTGAGGCCCTGCTGGAACAGCGGCAGATCGAGCCGGAGATGTGGAAGTGAGCCGCATCCTGGTGGACACCTCGGCGTACGCGGCGCACTTGCGCGATCATCCCGAGATCAAGGCCGCCATCCAGCAGGCTTCCGAGGTCTGCCTGAGTGTGGTTTCCATCGGTGAGCTGCGGGCGGGGTTCCTGAAGGGCGCGCGAACCCGCAGGAACGAGGAACTCCTCCGGCGCTTCCTCGCCTCGCCCCGCTCGCGCGCCATGCCTGTGGACGAGGAGACGGCTGTCCGTTACGCGGCCATCCGGGACTATCTCCGGAAGCAGGGGACTCCCATTCCGGCCAACGACGTGTGGATCGCCGCAACGGCTGCCCAGCACGGCCTGCGCCTGCTCACCCTGGATGCCCATTTCCTCCGAGTCCCTCAAGTGATCGTGGATTTCGTGGAAACGGCACCCCGCCCCCAGTAGGTCGCCGATGCCGCGACATCGCAGCAGGAACATCAGCACCATTCGAGGCGAAGGGGCCCTCCTTCCCCCGGACTTCTTGCGGCAGATCGCTGAGGGCGGCGACAGCATCCCTGGCCTCACCCCCGAGGCATACCATCTCGCCGGGAACGAGCGCCTGCACGAGGCCATCAGTCGCTCGTGGAACCGCCTCCTGGGGATCTGGGCCGCGTTCCAGGCCGCCACCAAGGACCTGCCGGCAACCGACCCGGCCATCGGTATCACTCGGGAGACGTGGCTCCTTCCTTTGTTCCAGGAGATGGGTTACGGCCGGCTGCTCGCCGCCAAGGCCTTCGAAATCGAGGGGAAGGGCTACCCCATCTCCCACGCCTGGCAGCACGCCCCGATCCATCTCGTCGGCCGAAACGTGAACCTGGACAGGCGGTCCCCGGGTGTGGCCGGCGCCGTCAAGGTCAGCCCACACGGCCTCCTGCAAGAGTTCCTGAACCGGGGTGACGGGCACCTCTGGGGGTTCCTGTCCAACGGTCTCCGCCTACGGATCCTGCGGAGCAACAAGAGCCTCACCCGCCAGGCCTACGTGGAGTTCGACCTCGCCAGCATGATGGACGGGCAGGTCTACGCCGACTTTGCCCTCCTGTGGCTCCTCTGCCATCAGTCCCGCGTCGAGGCGGACCGACCGGAGCAATCCTGGCTGGAGCGATGGTCGGAGGCCGCACGGGCGCAGGGGACCCGGGCGCTTGAGGACCTCCGGAAGGGCGTAGAGAAGGCCATCGAGGCCCTGGGGCGAGGCTTCCTGGCCTATCCTGCCAACGCCGGCCTTCGGGAGATACTCCAATCCGGGGCACCGACCAAGCAGGACTACTGAGACGTAGCACGGTTTTCGCGGTTATTTGTGGGGTGCCCGGAAGGCTAATAGCAGCAGGCCAAGAACCTGGGAATCGGAGATTCGGGGACGGACTGAATGCGGATTGCCGAGCACCCAGAGGGTACTCGGGTGCGACGTGTGGAATGGGAGGGAGCACCCAGAAAGGCAAGCAACTCCTCGGCGTCGTCTTCTGACGCGCCCCCGACGTAATCGTACTCCACGCGGTTTCGTTTGGAACGGCAGGCGTCAAGAT
>JACQOS010000077.1 GCA_016202425.1 Chloroflexota bacterium | reverse complement strand
TGGGGCGTTTTTGTTTTGGAGCCCGCAGATCCATGGTCTCATTCCATCGGATATCCACAAGCGCCAGGGCCCCCCCGCCCGCTCGGCTGTCGTGCCGTCCCTCACCACGCTCGTGCAAAGACATCCCGAGTAATCATGAGCGGCTGGAGAGGGCGGCAGTACGGCTGCAGACCTGCGCCGCGGCCCGTGGATCGCAAGAGTTCCAGTGTTAACAGAGGAAAGCGAGGAGTTGGAAATGAAGACGACGAGCTGTCGTGCCCGTTTAAGCCTCATCGGCGCGACCCTGCTGGCGCTGGCCGTTTTCCCAACCGCATCGGAGCCGGCCGACATACGTCCGCCTGCCGAGCGACCCATTCTGGGTGAGATCCATGGCAATGGGGTCCACCGACACTTCGAGCTCGTGGACCATAACCCCTTGGTTAACCCGGGCGAAACGTTGCCCCGCGGAGGCAATGGGAACGATATCGCCATCGTCCGCGACTGCCTCTACGCCTCTTCCCGCAGTAACACCCAGGGAACCCTAATCCTGGACATCTCGAACCCGCACAAGACGAAGGTGGTCGGGCAAATTGCACCCCCCGGGCCGCCACCAAGCGGGAATCTCCTCTCCACGGCCGACATGGCTGCGGTCGAATCCGAGAACCTGCTCATCCGTCAGGTGTGGAACACCACGGCCCCCTTCGACGGGAACAAGATCGAGCTCTTCGATACCACAAACTGCTTCAGTCCGACGCTGGCGAGCACCATCCCCCTTCCGGATGTCCCCCACGAGCACTTCATCTGGCAGGGGGGGAGTCCTAATCGGGTGCTCCTATACGTCTCTTTCCTAAACGCGGCGCGGGCTCTTAGCCCGTTGCCTGCTCCTCCACGCGACCTCGACATCCGGGTCTTCGATATCACCAACAAGTTCAGCCCACTGGGCCCAGTGGCCGCCTGGTCGCTCCAGCGGTTTGGGGTTCCCACGTTTGAGCCTCCCGATCTCCTGCAGAACGGGAATCAGGGACAGAACAACCAGATTCACTCCATGGCAGTCTCCGCGGATGGGAGGCGGGTTTATGTCGCCCAAATGCACGCCGGGTTCTACATCCTGGACAGCACGCCCCTGGCGACAGGGGCACCGTGCGATGTGGACCCGAACGTCCTCGGGACTACGGACGTCAACCCGAATGCCTGTCTGAAGAAGCTCCACCCAAATCCGAACGTCCGATTCGACTACCACCCCCCCTTCACCCAACAGCATACGCACACAGCGGTGAAGGTTCCCAACCGCCCCTACGTGATCATGAACGACGAGCCGACCGGCAACAACTGCCCCTGGAGCTGGGTGCGGATCGTGAATGTGGATGACACCTTTGCCTTCGAGGTGAATACCAGCAGCAGCGGTGTTCCAGTTGCTCCAGCGGGGACGCTATATCGGGGCGACCTGTTCCCTCAGCAGGAAAGCGCGTTCAAGATACCCGAGAATACTGTGGAGAGATGCGCAGAGACGAGGGCCACGTTTCCAAGAGTGCGCCCGGGTTCGTCGGCAGCCAGCTTCAACGCCCACAAATCGCTAGTATTCAAAAACCTGATCTTCGTGAGCTGGCTCGCCGGTGGCGTGCGCGCGATCGATATCTCGAACCCCGGGGCGCCCTTCGAGGCCGGCTTCTTCTTCAACAAGCCGGTGAAGGAGACGGCGGCGCCCCCAGGTTTCGTCAACCCCGAACTCGAAATCCGGAGCTACCCAGTACTGAAGGACGGGCTGCTCTACTTCCTGGACGGGGCCAGCGGGCTTTACGTCCTCAGGTATACAGGGCCGCGGAGGGAGGAGATCCCGCGGGAGGATCTCTTCACGCAGAACGCCATCCAGGTCCCGGGGCGGCAGCCGTGAAACAAAAGGTATCTGGGCGCAAGGCCCAATAGTGCATAACAGCCGCCCATCGCACGGGCGTCGGGGCCATCCTCGGCGCTCGTGGTGTTTGTGGGGCGTGAGCGGGCTTGGCAGCACGGTATAGTAAACCACTCAGCTCGGCAGTACGTCGACTGGATTCCGCGGGCGATCTCACTTCCCCCTGTGGATGGGCACCATTCCTTCATCTCGCAACAGGTCCATCGGGAACACCTCAGCGGGTCGCTACCTCGGGAGTACTCTGGGCCAGCCCCCGATATCGGTAGACGGTGCTGACCGGGAGCTCCATCCGCCGGGCGACCTCCCGCCAGCTCAGGCCCTCCCCCCGCAGCTGCTCGATGCGCAGCCGGTTGAGGACCGTCCGTGGCCGGCCGATGTGCTTCCCGCTGGCCTTCGCTCTACGTAGACCCCCCGCTCTACTTTGCCTCACGGATTCGCAACAATTGCGGACACCGCTCCTGCACTTGCGGGTGCCCGCTTGGGCCATTTCGCTCCACTTTGGCCCTTCCGTTGCGCATCCTGGTAGGCCTTCGCCAGGGCGTTGGCCGCCCGGAGCTTGTCCTCCTTCGTCACCCGGGCGTAGATGGTGGTGGTCTTGATCGAGGCGTGGCCGAGCTGCTCCTGGATGATCTCCAGATCCCGCCCGGAGGCCCGGTACAAGGCGGTCGCGTAAGTGTGCCGGAGGGAGTGGACGGCGTACCGGGGATCCAGACCCACGGCGGCCAGGAGCCCCTTGATGGCCCGCCAGACCCCGTGCCTGGTGAGGGGACCCCGCTTCCCGGTGAAGAGCTGGGCCTCGTCCGAGACATCCTCCCCGCGGGCTTCCTTCCACGCCAAGAAGCCCTTGAGGTGGCGTTTGAGGGCGTCCGGGATGAAGACCTCCCGGCTCTTGCTCCCCTTGCCCTGACGGACCACCAGGGAGGCCTGGCCGTACCCCAGGAGGCAGTCCCCGACCCGGAGGGCGGCTGCCTCGGAGGCCCGGAGACCGCTCGAGAGGAGGGTGTCCAGCAGGGCCCAGGCCCGCACGGGTCCGACGGTGCGCTTCTCCCGCGCCTGGAGGGCCCGGGCCTCGGCGTGCTGGCGGAGGCGGGTGAGTTCCTGGGGGGTCAGGTAGCGGATCTGCCGCTGGGGGAGCAGGGGGCGGGCGTGGCCGTTCCCGTTTGGCATCTCATCCTCCTGCATCGCATCGGGCCTACGGGGGCTTCACCGGGCCAGCCGCTGGGCCTGCTTCCGCACCTCGGTCTGGATCCGCTGGAGCA
>JACQOS010000010.1 GCA_016202425.1 Chloroflexota bacterium | reverse complement strand
CCCCCAGACCCCTGCCATCCCGACGGGTCGGGATGGACTCCCCCAGAAGGAGTTTTGAGATGAGTTCGAGAGACACTCGGCCTCCTTTCGCTGGGATTGCCGTTGGGTGAGGTAGCCCAGGGCCTGTTGAGGCCGGACGGTGCTGCCGGTGCGCTCCCAGGCCAGGGTCCTGGCCCCGCCGGTGCCGGCGCGGGGCCCAGTGTGCTAGAATGGCGTTGCCTCGCTGGGGACAGGAGGAACCCGTGGAAAACCAGGTGCTGGCGTTTCTCAACCACCTGGCGGTGGAGAAGGGCTCTTCGCCAAACACCATCGCCGCCTACCGCAACGACCTGCAGCAGTTGACGGAGCACCTGGCGGCGGTCACCCCCGGGGACGGCACCGGAGAGGAAGACATCGTCTGGTCTCAGGTGGGCCACCGGGACCTGGCGGGGTTCGTCCTGTCCCTCCAGAGGCTCGGGTACATGGCCACGACCCTGGCGCGGAAGATCGCCGCCGTGAAGTCGTTCTTTGGCTTCCTTGCCGACGAGAGTGTGGTGACCCGGGACCCCACGGAGGAGCTGGCGTCGCCCCGCACCGGCCGCAGCCTGCCCAAGACCCTCACCATCGAAGAGGTGGAGCGCCTCCTGGCGCAGCCGGGCCACCATCCCACGCCCGAGGGGGTGCGGGATGGCAGCATGCTGGAGCTCTTGTACGCCAGCGCCCTGCGGGTGAGCGAGCTGGTGAGCCTGAACCTGCGGGATGTGAATCTGGCGGAGGGGTACGTCCGCTGCCTGGGGAAGGGCTCCAAGGAACGGGTGGTCCCGCTCCACCGGCGGGCGGTGGAGGCGGTGGGCACGTACCTGGAGCAGGCGCGGCGTGCGCTCCTGGGGCCGGAACGGCCGGGGGAGACGGCCATGTTCGTGAACCGGCGAGGCGAGCGCCTGACACGCCAGGGCTTCTGGCTCATCCTGAAGGGGTATGCCCGCGAGGCGGGCATTGCGGGGCCCATCACGCCCCACACCCTGCGGCACAGCTTTGCGACCCATCTCCTCACCAGGGGTGCCTCCCTGCGCTACGTGCAGGAGCTCCTGGGACACGCGAGCATCGCCACGACCCAGGTGTATACCCACCTCACCAACGACCACGTCCGCCGCGAGTACGAGCAGGCCCATCCGCGGGCCTGAAGGGGATGGGAGAGGGAATGCGCATCGCCATCGGCAGCGACGAGCGGGCACATCTCGCCGACGTGGTGGCAGAGGAGGTCAGGAAACGGGGTGCCCAGGTGGAGCTGCACGGCGCCCTGAGTGCCACCGGAGAGGAGAGCCTCTGGCCGCTGGTGGCCCGCAATGTGTCCCGGCGTGTGGCCAGCGGGGCCTGCCACGAGGGTATCCTGTTCTGCTGGACGGGGACGGGGGTGAGCATAGCGGCCAACAAGGTCCCCGGCATCCGGGCTGCCCTGTGCGCCGATGCGGCAACGGCGGCCGGGGCGAAGCGGTGGAACCACGCCAACGTCCTGGTCATGAGCCTGCGCTCCACGGCGCCGGAGGTGGCCAAGGAGATCCTGGAGGCATGGTTCACCACTCCCTATGGCACGGGAGAGGATGCAGAGTGCGTGGCGAAGGTGCAGGCCCTGGAGGAGGCGTACACCGGCTCACCGGTGAAGGGGTAGCGGCGCAGGGAGGCCCCGGGACGGAGGGTTGGCTTGAGGGGGTGAAAGATGCCCATCATCACCATCAATGGCCAGTTCGGGGCGGGGGGTCCTGAGATCGGCGCCGAGGTGGCGCGCCGGCTGGAGATGGACTATGTGGACCGGCGCATTCTGGAGGAGGCGGCCAAGCGGCTGGGCGCGACGGAGGAGGCGGTGGCGGAGAGGGAGAGGCGTCCTCTCTCTCGGAGGGAGCGGCTGGCCCGCCTCTTGCAGGGCATCCTGGAGCGCTCCGCGGCTGCCGGGGGCGGCGAAGACCCGTATTTTGGGCCTGACCTGGGGGTGCTCCTGGGCCGGCAGTACCCCGAGGTGATGCGGGAGCCCATCACCAGGGCCGACGAGCTGGACGACCAGCGTTTCCTTCAGGTGACCCAGGAGGTGATCCGGGAGCTGGCCAGCTCGGGGAGCGCGGTGATCATCGGCAGGGCCAGCAATCTGATCCTGCGGGATCATCCCACGGCCTTCCACGTGGGGGTGGCGGCGCCTTCGGAGGAACGCCTCCGGAGGGTAGCGGAGCGGGAAGGCGTCTCCCGAGAGGAGGCGGCCCGACTGATGGATGCGCACGAACGGGCCCGGACCGCCTTCTACCGGAAGTTCTTCAAGGTGACACCGGAAGACCCGGCATTCTTGCACCTGTTGATGAACACGCATCTTCTGGGCGACAAGCGGGCCGTTGAAGTGATCGTCCGGGCAGCGCGGGCATAGGGTGTGGGGCCGGGAGAGGAGCCAGGAGCATGCCGAGCAAGTCGAAACGGGTCGCCGCCCGCCAGGCGCAGTTGAGTGGGCGGGGGAAGCGGTCCCGACCTCACGTCGCATCGGGCGTAGCCGCGGAGACGCCTTCGTCGGGGGGCCATGCCCGAGACAGCGCTCCCGTCGTGGAGGAAGGCGTGGCCTCTCCCAGCTCCACGGCCACGGCTCCCCGAGGAGACGTGGTTGGCGGGTGGGGACCGGCGGCCTCTGCCCGCCCCCGGGGCCGCGCGATAGCGCGTCGGCCGGCCGAAGCCTATTTCCGGCCGGAGGTCCGGCGCATCGGCCTCATGGCGGCGCTCATCTTCGCCATCCTCATCGTCCTGTACTGGGTGCTCCGCTGACGGTCGTTTTGGGGAGTCGCCGGTAGTGTGGTGTCCCTGAAGTTCGTAGCATATGTCATTGCGAGGCCCGACGAAGGAGGGCCGTGGCAATCTGGCGGTGGGACCACCCCTCCTCCAGATTGCTTCGTCGTCCCGACATGTCGGGACTCCTCGCAATGACAATCTTCATGAATGGATTTCAGGTACACTACGCTAGGCCCCGAGGGTGATGTCCCCCGCGGTCACGGGCACCAGGGTGCCGTCGGGGCGACGTAGGAGAAGGCTCCCCTCCAGGTCCACCCCTTCGGCGACGCCCTCCTCCACCTGGTCCCCGTACTGCACGCGCATCTCCTGGCCCAACCCCACGAGAGCCGCCTGCCACTCGTGCCAGACGGCGAACCAGCCGACCAGGGGGTCGTAGACCTCCCGGAAGGCCCGGAGCAGCGCCACCAGGAGGTCTTCCCGGGAGACGGCCCTGCCGAGCTGGTGGGCAAGGCTGGTCGCGGTGGCGGCCACCTCGGAGTCTTCGGCGGGGCCCGCGTTGACGTTGACGCCGATACCCACGATGGCGTAGCGGAGCCGGCCTCCTTGCCAGGCGCCCTCGATGAGGATGCCTGCCACCTTCTTGCCCCCAACGAGGATGTCGTTGGGCCACTTGACGGCCGCGCCCAACCCCGTGACTTCGCGGATGGCCCGGAGGGTGGCCACGCTGGCAGCTATGCCCAGCGCAGCGCCCACCGCGGCAGGAGGGTAGAGGAGGAGGGAGAAGGTGAGGCTCTGCCCTGGAACGGAGAGCCAGCGCCGTCCCAAGCGCCCCCGGCCCGAAGTCTGCTCCTCGGCTACCACGACCGTGCCCTCCGTCGCGCCCTGTTCCGCCTCTTCCCGCAGCACGTCCATGGTGGAAGTGCACACAGGAAGGTAGAGGATGCGAGCGCCCCACCGGTGTCCTCTCAGGCGGTCCCGGACCCGGCGCACGGCCAGGGAGGTATTCATGGGCAGGTTGGCCTCGGCACAAGATGTTAGGCCCCTGCTCCTGAGGCGTCAAGGAGAAGGCTTCGTCCCCAAGCCGTGCTCCGCCTACGAGGAGGCCTGTATAATAGTGGCCTGGTGCCGGTGCATTGGCTCCATGGCAAGTCCTAGCAAGACAAGGGAGGGAAAGATGCAAGTCAAGACCCAAGCGTACAAGATGCTCATTGGAGGCGAATGGGTGGAGAGCGCCTCGGGCCAGTACCTGGAATCCTTCAACCCGTCCACGGGGGAGCTGCTGGCCCACCTGGCCCGGGGCGGGGTCGAAGACGTGGACCGGGCGGTGAAGGCAGCCCGCGAGACCTTCGAGAGCAAGAAGTGGCAGGAGTGGGCGCCAGCGGAACGCGGGCGGACGCTGTGGCGCATTGGCAACCTGATCCGGGAGTCGAAAGAAGAGCTGGCCCGCCTGGAGAGCCTGGACATCGGCAAGCCGCTTACGCTGGCCCGGGGCGACGTGGACGTGGCCGCTCGCTACTTCGAGTACTTCGCTGGTGTAGCGGACAAGGTCCTGGGCTCCACTATTCCTATAGGAAAGGGCTACCTCAACTTCACCGTCCGCGAGCCGTGGGGCATCAGCGCGCAGATCATCCCCTGGAACTACCCCATCGCTATTGGCTGTAGAGGCATCGCTCCGGCCCTGGCAGCAGGCAACGTGGTAGTGGCCAAGCCCGCCACAGAGGGGTCCCTGACCCTTCTCAAGATCGGGGAAATCGTCATGGAAGCGGGGCTTCCGCCCGGGGCCCTGAACATCGTGACTGGCAAGGGGTCCGAGGCAGGGGTGGCCCTGGCATCCCACGCCGGGATCAACCACATCACGTTTACGGGAGGGGTGGACACCGGCACCCAGGTGATGCAGATGGCAGCCAAGAACATCACGCCGGTAAACCTGGAACTGGGAGGCAAATCGCCCAACGTCGTGTTCGCCGACGCCGACCTGCCCCGGGCCTTCCCCACCGTGATGCGCTCCATCCTGCAAAACGCCGGCCAGACCTGCTCCGCCGGGTCGCGCCTGCTGGTCGAGGCCAGCGTCCACCAGCAGGTGGTGGAGGAGCTGAGCAAGCGGTTCCGCGCTGTCCGCCTTGGCCAAGGCGTTGACGACCCGGAAATGGGCCCGCTAATCTCCGCGGCCCAGCGCCAGTGGGTGCTCAACTACATCCAGATCGGTCGAGAAGAGGGTGCCCGCGTGGTCGTGGGCGGAAGCCAGGTCTCCCAGGAGGGGCTGCCGCCTGGCGGCTTCTATGTAGAGCCTACGATTCTGGACCATGTGGAGCCCTCCTTCCGGGTTTTCCAAGAGGAGATCTTCGGACCGGTGCTGGCCGTCACTCCTTTCAAGACGCTGGAGGAGGCCGCGCAACTGGCCAACGCCACCTCCTTTGGGCTGGTCTCGGCCATCTGGACCAGGGACATCACCAAGGCCCACTGGCTGGCGTCGCGTATCCGGGCGGGACAGGTGTTCGTCAACACCTACGTGGCCGGGGCCGGCGTGGAGCTTCCCTTCGGTGGCTACCACAAGAGCGGCTTCGGCAGAGAGAAGGGGCTGGAGGCGCTGAACAGCTACACCCAGGTGAAGAACGTCTGCATCCGGTACGCGTAAGGGTGTTGGATCGCCACGTCGCTCCTCCAGGTGGAACTCCCGCTTCCGGGGCTGCCAGAATGAGGGCGATGTGTCCGCGTGGCGCGCCAGTGTTCCTTGGGTGGGGAGTGCTTGCAGCCATGCTCCTACTTGCCTGCACGCGGGGAGGTTCCACGGCGGCATCGGCACCCTCGGAGGTGGAACGGGGGGGCCAGCTCTATGTCGCCAACTGCCAGACCTGCCATGGCGGCCCCACCGGCGGCGGCATGATGGATATTCCTCCTCCTCACAACTCCAACGGCCATACCTGGCACCATTCCGACTGCCAGATCGTGGAGATCGTGCTCGACGGCCCTGGGCAGATGGGGGAGATGATGCGCCGGATGATGGGGGCGCCCGGGGGCGCGCCCCAGATGCCTGCGTTCCGGGGGCAACTGGCAGAGGCGGACGTCCGGGCCGTGCTTGCCTTCATCAGGACCTGGTGGACACCGGAGCAACAGGAGTGGCAGGCCCGCGTCACCCGGCAGGCGTGCTGAGGCGGAACGGTTGTCGGGCGGACTCCGTGGCACGAGGCGCGATGAGTACAGGGCCTCGTGTCCTGGCGGTAATGGCGGCCCTCGGGCTTGTGGTGGCCTGTGGCTTCTGGCCGGAGCGAGAGCGAGGCCCCGGGCTGCTCTACCAGGGCACCGAGCTGGCGGGAGAGGCCCCGGACTTCCGCCTCGTGGACCAGGAGGGGAGGGCGGTGGCTCTCCGGGACTTCCGGGGCAGGGTCGTAGTGCTGACTTTTCTGGACACCCGCTGCGACGAGACGTGCCCGCTGACGGCGGCGGAGCTGAGGCGGGCACACCGGATGCTGGGTGAGGACGCTGGGGAGGTCGCGTTCCTGGGGGTCAACGTCAATGGGGTCTTCAACCGCCAGGAGGACGTGCAGGCGTTCACCGTGCAGCACCGTCTCCACGAGATAGGAGGCTGGCACTTTCTCACGGGCGCCCGGGAGGGGCTGGAGGGCGTCTGGAAGGACTACGCCATCGCCGTGGAGGCCCAGCCTGGCGAGGAAGACTTCCTGCACACGCCCGGCGTTTTCCTCATCGACCAGCGGGGCCAGCTTCGGCGCTACCTCTCCGTGCCCCTTCAGCCGGAGGGCCTGGCGACGCCATGGGAGGGGCCTGGCCTGGCGGAGGCGCTGGCAGGCCAGGTCGAGGCCCTGTTGCCTTGATGTTCAGGGCGGGGGCTCGTTAGGCGGGGAGGTCAGCAGGTCGGCCATTCGCTGGAGCTCCTGGGCGATGAGGAACACCTGGTCCCAATCGGACCGGTGCACCGCACCGGCAAGCTCCTCTGCTAGGCCGGTGGCCCGCTGGACCAGGGCAGCTCGTTGTGGTTCTGGGGTCATGGGTCGCTCCGTTCCAGCACCGTTTCCCGACCGGAAGGGTGGTGGGGAGAGGGGCCGCGGGCAAGGTACATCACGGGCAGTGGCATTGACAAGTGGGCGGCTTCGGCGCGGCGGTTCTTGCAGTGGTTCGGGAATACGTCTCGGGGGAGTCCATCCCGACGGGTCGGGATGGCAGGGGTCTGGGGTCCGATGGCAGAGCCATCGAGACTCTCGACAAAGTCGGAGGTGTCCCCCACTGGGCACTGCCCAGACCCACGACTCGCTACCGTCGCCTGTTGTAGGTGCGCTGCAACGCTGGTACATGGGGGTACAGGGGGTGAGGGTTTCCCGAACAGCTTCTACTCCCTCCAGCGT
>JACQOS010000074.1 GCA_016202425.1 Chloroflexota bacterium | reverse complement strand
CCTTTCGACCATCCCCCTTACCCCCTTCCTGGCCAGGAAGGGGGTAAGAATTATATCTGGGGGACACCCCCAGACCCCTGCCAAAGGGGCTTCGCCCCTCTGGACTCCCTTTTTCCGCAGCCTACTAGGGGAGGCGTTCCACCGTGACCTGGAGGCGTCCCCTTCGCGTGGTCGCGCACCCGTGGCATGAGCTGACGGGTGCCCTCCGACGGACCATGCGCTGGCTGCCTCTGCCCGCGCAGGACAAGTGGGCAGGCACCCTCCAACTCCTGCGCCTCCAGATCCGAGCCACGGCCCACCTCGCCACCGAACGGCAAGGCCCGGTGGCCGCCGAGGGCCTCCTCACCGAGGCCCTTCATCAGGCGGGAGAGAAATGGGTCGCGCGAAGCCTGCTCTCCCCCGAACCGCAGGCTCCGGGCACCGACGTCCTGGCTGATACCTGCCTGGTGGTGCTCAAGACGCTCGGCCTCCCCTCCCAGGTGGCCGTTTCCGCCGACCAGGTGGTCGTCACCACCTTCTTCTGCCCTTTCCTGGACGATGCCAAGAGGGCAGGAGAAGACCGGCCCTCCGTGTGCGAGCGCATCTGTGGAGAGCACCGCTCTCTCTTCAAGGGCATCAGCGAGGGGCTGCCCTTCTACGTCCGCTACCAGGCCCCTCTGATGATGGGCCTAGGTGCCAAGGCATGCGTCAAGGAGCTCCACATTCGTGGGGAGCCGGCGCTGGAGGAAGCCCAGGTCTCCTCGCCGGAGGTCGCTCGCGCCGACGCAGGGACCCAGAACGGGCGAGGTCCCGTGGGACCGGCAGCCTGAGGCAGGCCCCTACCCTAACCTCCCCTTCGCCCCTTACCGCTCGGGGGCGAAGGGCCGGTAGCCCTCCTGAAGGGCCTGGACGGGCACGGTCCCGTCGATGACCACGTCCACCAGCGCCGGCCCGCTGGCGCTCAGGAGCTTTTCGTAGGCGGGACGCAGCTCCTCTCGCCGCTCCACCCGGGTCCCGGGTACGTTGAAGGCCTCCGCGATCCTCGCCAGGTTCAGGGGCAGAGGGTCGAAGCCCATGCCGACGTACTGGCTCTCCCGGCCCGTCCCCGTCAGGTACATCGCCATCCCCTGTTTCAGGATCCGGTAGCCGCCGTTGTTGCAGATAACGTATTTCACAGGGATGTTGTACCTGGCGGCAGTCCATAGCCCCTGGATAGAATACATTGAGGTACCATCCGCCACCACCGCCACCACCGGCCGGTCAGGGCGCGCCAGCTTCACTCCCAGGGCCCCTGGAATGCCCCATCCCAGGGAGCCACCCCTTCCGGCGTAGTAGTCGCCCGGGCGGCGGAACTCCATGGCTGCCAGCAGCGCCCCGGTGCTGGTAATGGCCTCGCTGACCACAATGGCGTCCGCAGGGAGCACTGTAGCCAACTCCACCATCATCCGCTCAGGCGAGATGCGGGGACTGCCACCGGTCTCTCTCGCCCGTTGCTGGAAGGCGGCCTGGCGCCGGGCCTTCTCCCGGCCTATGGCCTCCCTGCGGGACTTCGCCTCCTCTCGCGCCTCGCCGTCCATGGCTTGCCGCAGCGCAGAGGCCAGGTCTCCAAGCCCAGCCTTGGGGTCCCCGACCATGCCCACCTCGGTGGCGTACCGTTTTTCGATGTCCCGTGGCTGACTGTCCAGGTGGACGATCCTGGTCTTCGGTCCCAGAAGGCGCTGCGCCGTGTACGCGAACATCGTCAGGATGTCGGCCCCTACCACCAGCAGAACGTCCACGGGGGCCAGGGCCTCCTGGAGGGACCGGCTAGCCCAGGAGGCGGTCAGGCCTCCCAGGGATTGGGGATGGGCGTTGGGGAAGTTCACCTCGCTGTAGGCGCTGGCGTACACCCGGGCCCCCAGCAGCTCCGCCACCTCCACCGCCTCCTCGACAGCCCCCGCCTGGGCGACCCTGTCGCCCAGCAGCAGAAGGGGGTGCCTTGCCCGGGCCAGCAGCGCCGCCGCCTTTTCCACCGCCTCCGCGTCGGGGCGCACCCGCGGGTAGATGGGGGAAGAGGGCGCGATCTCCACCTCGTCCTCTTCGTCTAGCACATTCCAGGGCAGCGACAGGAAGACGGGCCCGGTGGGAGGAGTCCCGGCGACACGGAAGGCCCGCCGGAGCGCCATGGGGAGCTCCCGGGCGTGCAGCACCTCTGCCGACCACTTGGCGAATGGGACGTGGCGCGCCTGGTCCGACCCTATGAGCGGCTCTTGAATGAGGAGGTGTGTGTCCGACTGGCCCGCCGTCAGGACGAGGGGAGTCCCCCCCTTGTAGGCGTTGTGCAGGAGGCTCATGGCGTTGGCCACGCCCACCGTGATGTGCACGTTGCAGAAGGCGGGACGTCCCGTGGCCCGGGCATAGCCATCGGCCATGCCCACCGCGGAGGCCTCCTGAAGGGCGAGGATGTACCGGACCTCCGGGTGATCCTGAAGGGCGTCTATCAACGGGGTCTCGGTGGTCCCGGGGTTGCCGAAGACCGTCGTCACCCCCTCGGCCTTGAGCATCTCCATCACCGCCTGCTTTCCCTTCATGCGCGGCATGACCTCTCCTCCTCTCGCAGGCCCATCGGCCCGTGGCCCTATTGTATGCTCCCGCCAGCGCCAGGGCCATCCTGTCCCCACGAGGCCAGCCTGGCCCAGGCCACGCCCCTTTGGCACGCGGCGCGAAGCCGCCGTTGACACCTTTCCAGGGCCATGGTATACTTTCCTCTTGTTCTCGGGAACCCGCGAAGAAAGGGAGTAGTAAGGGCCACCCAGTCCCAGAGAGCCGGCGCAAGGTGGGAGGCCGGCGACTACGGGAGCCCCGAACTCGCCCTGGAGCGTCCAGCTTGAAGGCGCCAGTAGGGCTGGCGGGGAGCGCACCGTTATCGCGCGAGAGGGCCCGCCTCAGGCGGGAAGAAGGGTGGTACCACGGGAACTTCTCCCGTCCCTTTGTGGGACGGGTTTTTTGTATTGAAATCCGGGAATGCCTCGTGGCACCAGGCCGGTGAGGCAACCTGGCCGAGGCCGTGCAGAAGAGGAAAACGATGAGAATGACCGGCGCGCAGATGGTGTGTGAGAGCCTTCTCCGGGAGGGCGTGGAGGTCGTCTTCGGCATCCCGGGAGGGGCCATCCTCCCTCTCTACCAGACGATGCCCCAGTACCCGCAGATCCGGCACATCCTGGTCCGCCACGAGGAGAGCGCGGCCATGGCGGCCGACGCCTACTTCCGGGCTAGCGGCAAGCTCAGCGTGGCCATGGCCACTTCTGGTCCCGGGGCCACCAACCTGGTCACGGGCTTGGCGTGTGCCATGATGGACTCCTCCGCCTTCGTGGCCATTACCGGCCAGGTCTCCCGGGCCGCCATCGGAAAGGACGCCTTCCAGGAGACCGACACCACAGGCGTTACCCTGCCGGTCACCAAGCACAACTATCTGGTCATGCGGGCCGGAGACATCCCGCGAGTCATGATGGAGGCCTTCTACATCGCCCGGACCGGTCGGCCCGGGCCGGTGCTGGTGGACATCCCCAAGGACGTCTTCATCGAGCAGGACGAGTTCGAGTACCCGGAGAGCGTGGACCTGCCTGGCTACAAGCCCACCCTCCATGGGCACCCCACCCAGATCAGGAAGGCCGCCCGCCTCATCAAGGAGTCCCAGCGGCCCGTGATCCTGGCCGGCCACGGCGTCACCCTCTCCCAGGCCTTCCAGGAGCTGAAGGAGTTGGCGGAGAAGGCCCAGATCCCCGTCATTACCACCTTGCTGGGCGTCAGCAGCTTCCCGGGCAACCACATCTTGAACCTGGGCATGCCGGGCATGCACGGCGTGGCCTGGTCCAGCCTGGCCATCGACCGGGCCGACCTTCTCATCAGCCTGGGCGCGCGTTTCGACGACCGGGTGACGGGACGGGTCAGCGCCTTTGCCCCCAGGGCCAAGGTCGTCCACGTGGACGTGGACCCCGCGGTCATCGGCATGAACGTCAAGACCCATGTCCCCATCGTCGGCGACCTCCGGCGGGTCCTGCGCTCCCTCAATCGCGAGGTTGAGGCCGCTACCCATACCGAATGGCTGGCTGAGATCGAGCAGCTCCGGCGCGACCATCCCTCCCTCCACATCCGCGATACCGGCAACCTAACCCAGCAGTACGTCATCAGAAAACTGTGGGAGCTCACGGAAGGCAAGGCGCTGGTGGTGACGGGCGTGGGCCAGCACCAGATGTGGGCGGCCCAGCACTACCAGTTCCTCAACCCCAACAGCTTCATCACCTCGGGCGGCCTGGGGGCCATGGGGTTCGAGGTCCCAGCGGCCATGGGGGCCAAGGTGGCCCGCCCGGATGCCCTGGTCTGGTCCATCGCCGGCGACGGAGGCTTCCAGATGACCATGGCGGAGCTGGCCACCATGGCGGAGCACAAGCTCTCCGTCAAGTTCGCCCTCATGGACAACCGCTTCCTGGGCATGGTCCGCCAGTGGCAGGACCTCTTCTACAAGAGGGCCTTCTACGCCACGGAGTACACCCGCAGTCCCGACTTTGTGAAGCTGGCGGATGCCTTCGGCATCCTCGGCCTGAGGGTCACCGAGAGGAGCCAGGTGGCAGAGGCCATCCAGGAGGCCATGGCCTACGACGGCCCGGCCCTGGTGGACTTCGTCGTTGACCCCGAGGAGAATGTCTACCCCATGATCCCGCCTGGGGAAAGCACTCACGAGCTCATCGAAGCCCCCAAGGAGGCAAAAGGCGTGCCCGCCACCCGGCGGCGGGACATCCTTCCGCCCGAGGGCGACTTCTAGGTCCCCTGAAGAGGAGCAGGAGTGAAGCACACCCTGGTAGCCCTGGTACAGGACAAGCCTGGCGTCCTCAACCGCATCGCCGCCATGTTCCGGCGGCGAGGATTCAACATCGCCAGCCTCGCCGTCGGCCAGAGCGAGCAACCCGGTCTCTCCCGCATGACCTTCGTGGTGGACGGCGACAGCACCATCGTGGAGCAGGTCACCAAACAGATGTACAAGCTCATCGACGTCATCCGGGTCTCCGACCTCTCCACGGAGGAGACCGTCAGCCGGGAGCTTGCCCTGATCAAGGTGCGGGCCACCGCCCAGACCCGCAGCGAGATCATGCAGCTCGTGGACATCTTCCGGGCCGGCATCGTGGACGTGAGCCCGGACTCTCTCGTTATTGAAGTTACCGGCGACGAGGACAAGATCACTTCTCTGACCAAGCTCCTCAAGCCTTTCGGCATCCGGGAGCTCATGCGGACCGGCAGGGTAGCAATGACGCGTGGTGGTGCCGGGGGCCAAGAGCGTGGCCGGGGCAACGGCGCCACCCCCAGCAAGGAAACGGAGGCATGATGGCTACCATCTACTACGAGAAGGACGCGGACCTCTCCCTCCTCAAGGACAAGACCATCGGCGTCCTGGGCTACGGAAGCCAGGGCCATGCCCACGCCCTGAACCTGAAGGACAACGGCGCAAGAGTGGTCGTTGGGCTCTACCAGGGGAGCACCAGTTGGGAGAAGGCGACCAAGGCCGGCCTTGAGGTCGCTACCACCCCGGACGCGGCCCGGAAGGCCGATATCGTGGTCATGCTCATCCCGGACACCGCCCAGGCCAGCGTCTACCAGAAAGACGTGCGTCCCCACCTGCACGCCGGCAAGAGCCTGGTCTTCGCCCACGGGTTCACCATCCACTACAAGACCATCGTCCCGCCGCCCAACGTGGACGTGTGGATGATCGCCCCCAAGGCGCCAGGCCACCGCATGCGCGAGGTGTTCGTGCAAGGTCAGGGGGTCCCGGCGCTGCTCGCCGTCCACCAGGACGCCACGGGGCACGCCAAGGGGCTGGCCCTGGCCTACGCCCGGGGGATAGGCTCCCTGAGAGCGGGCGTGCTGGAGACGACCTTCAAGGAGGAGACCGAGACCGACCTCTTCGGCGAGCAGACGGTCCTCTGCGGGGGCGTCACCTCCCTCATGAAGAACGCCTTTGAGGTGCTGGTGGAGGCCGGCTACCAGCCCGAGTCCGCCTACTTCGAGGTCCTCCACGAGATGAAGCTCATCGTGGACCTCATGTACCAGGGCGGCATGGAGTACATGCGCTACTCCGTGAGCGATACCGCTGAGTACGGCGACTACACCCGGGGCCCCCGGGTGATTGACGGCCACGTGAAGGACAACATGCGCAAGATCCTGCAAGAGGTCCAAGATGGTTCCTTCGCCAAGGAGTGGATCGCCGAGAACGACGAGGGGCGTCCCCGGTTCAACCGCCTGCGCAAAGAGAACCGGGGCCACCCCATCGAGGTGGTAGGCAAACGGCTGCGGGGGATGATGGCGTGGCTCCAGCCGAAGGAACCGCCCAAGCAGTGGACGGCGGGTGGAGGCCCAGGCGGCTCCTAAGCCATAATGCCGGGGTTGAAGGACGCGAAGTAATTGCTTGGACTTGGAGGCGGATCTCTTGGCTAGGCGTATGGTCTTGGGAAGCCTCCTGAACTCCGGGCTTCTTGCCTCAGGTGAGGAGTTAGTATGCGAACCCAGGAGGGGCGAGCGATATAAGGCAACCCTACGCGAAGATGGGAGTATCTATGCGGATGGAACAAAGTTCGACACCCCTTCGCGTTGGGCCAGCCATGTAGCCGGGAATCAAGTTAATGGTTGGAAGGTTGTTACAGCCAGAGGGAAGCCTTTAGATATGTATCGAAAGCAAGTCGTGGTTGGCCCTCGAGGGTTTATGGGGTTGCCACAACCTCCAGCCTCTCAGCAAACTGCCACAAAGGCCGAACAACCGGGGCAACAGGGATCGGAAGCGCTACAGCCAGACCTTCGGCAACAGTTATTGCAACGACTGCACGAACTAGCCCTGGAGCAGTTTGAGCACCTGGTTGGCGAGTTTCTGAAGGCCAAGGGGCTTACTGTCGTGAGATCAAGAGGAGGACCAGGCGATGAAGGAGTTGATGGGGAATGTACCGTTCCCTTCTTGAAGTTGAAGGTAGCGTTTCAGGCGAAGCGCTATGCGGCTGGGCACAATGTTGGGATAGACCCTGTGCAGAGACTTCGAGGCAGCATGACGGGCGGGTTCGACCGGGGTATTTTCATCATCACCTCTAGCTATTCGCCAGCCGCAGAAGGATGGGTCCAGGAAACGGGAGCGCCCATAACCCTTATAGATGGCAACGAACTTGTGGATGAGATGATTAGGATGGGCTTAGGGGTGAAGGCAATTCCGGTCGTGGAAGCCCAGATTGACGAAGTTTTCTTTGAAGGATTGGGGGCTTAGAAAGAGCGCGAATTATTCCCGCTCATCCTGAGCTTCTCGAAGGAAATGAGCGGGAATCAGGGTCTGCGACAGCAGCCATGGCTTTCTATGTCTATATCGTGCGTTGCGCAGATGGTTCCTACTACACAGGACATACGGACAATCTGGAGGCCAGGATGGAGGCGCACGGGAGAGGTGAAATAGCGGGTTACACGTCGGCGCGCAGGCCAGTCCAACTGGTCTTCTCTGAGAGCTTCATGTCCCGAGACGACGCCTTTCAAGTGGAAAGGCAGATAAAAGGCTGGTCACGGCGGAAGAAGGAAGCGTTGATTCGGCGAAATTGGAATGCCTTGAAGAAGCCAGAGTAGGTAGGAGATCCTCTCCGCTCAAATGGTTCGACAAGCTCACCATGAGCGGAGAGGAGGAGACCCACCTATCCCAGGCTTTTCAAAGCAGTTGGAGACCAATGAAAGGCATGAACTAAGGAAATACATATGGCCACTCAGGAGGTACCGTACGCAGTTCGCCGCCGTCGTCGGGTCCCGGCAGGGCTCGGCCTGGCGGACTGCGTTGTCCTGTGACGCCTGCGGCCAGCCTGGCTCTCTTTCGCCCGGAGGGCGAGGGGCTGTATGGGAAGGACGGGCGTCGCTTTCACCAACCCACAACGCTAAGGAGACATCCCCATGAGTGAAGAGAAGGTCATCATTTTCGACACCACGCTGCGGGACGGCGAGCAGGCCGCCGGCGCAGGCATGACCATCGAGGAGAAGCTGGAGATCGCCCGCCAACTGGACCGCATGGGCGTGGACGTCATCGAGGCCGGCTTCCCCATCAGCTCGCCCGGCGACTTCGCCGCCGTCCAGGCCATCGCCCGAGAGGTGCGCAGGCCCATCATCGCGGCCCTGGCCCACGCCAACGCCGCAGCCGTGGACCGGGCCTGGGAGGCCCTGAAAGAGGCCGAGCACCCCAGGGTCCACGTCTTCCTCTCCAGCTCCGACATCCACATCCTCCACCAGCTCCGCAAGAACCGTGAAGAGGTCATGGGGATGGCCGTCTCCAACGTAGCCAGGGCCAGGAAGTACTGCGCCGACGTGGAGTTCTCCCCCATGGACGCCACACGCACCCAGCCCGAGTACCTGGACGCCATGCTCCAGGCCGTCATCGACGCCGGCGCCACCACCGTCAACATCCCCGACACCGTCGGCTACACCGCGCCCGGCGAGTTCACCAAGCTGCTGGAGGGCATCAGGGCCAATGTCCCGAGCCTCTCCAAGGTGAGGCTCAGCGTCCACTGCCACAACGACCTGGGTATGGCCGTTGCCAACAGCCTGGCGGCGGTGAAGGCGGGCGCCCGCCAGGTGGAGGGGTGCATCAACGGCATCGGCGAGCGGGCGGGCAATGCGTCGCTGGAAGAAATTGTGATGACGCTGAAAGTGCGTAAGGATTATTACCGCGCGCAGACCGGAGTCAACACTCGAGAAATTTACATGACTTCGCGGATGGTCAGCAGCT
>JACQOS010000076.1 GCA_016202425.1 Chloroflexota bacterium | reverse complement strand
GTCCCTGGCTCCTGCACCCCCATCCTA
Source organism: Chloroflexota bacterium (assembly GCA_016202425.1). Taxonomy (GTDB): domain Bacteria; phylum Chloroflexota; class Dehalococcoidia; order Lucifugimonadales; family JACQOS01; genus JACQOS01. The sequence continues at coordinate 7,476 of JACQOS010000076.1, read as the reverse complement.
ACCTTCCCCCGCGAGCGGGGGAAGGGATTTCTCTCCCCCGTTGCACGGGGGAGAGTCAGAGAGGGGGTGAAGCCGACAATTGAAAGGCCCTGCCGTCTCCCCATGCCGCGTTGTGGGTGATGGCCGGCCGCTGCTATACTCTTGGGAATCATGAAGGGTGGCGTGAAAGTCGGGATTATCAACGTTACCGGGTATGCAGGGGTGGAGCTGGCGCGCCTGCTCCGGCACCATCCGGAAGCTGAGCTTGTGGCCGTGACCGGGCGGAGCGCGGTGGGCCAGAAGCTGGGCGAGGTGTTCCCTCACCTGGCCGACATGGACCTGACCGTTGAGGCGGAGCTCACGGACAGTGTAGACCTAGCGTTCTCAGCCCTGCCCCAGGTTGCCAGTGCCCCGGTGGTCGCTCCGCTGGTCCGGGACGGCTTGCGGGTGGTGGACATCAGCGCCGACTTCCGGCTGAAGGACGCCTCCGAGTACGAGGTCTGGTACAAGGCGGCCCACCCCGCCCCCGACCTGCTGGAGGAGGCCGTCTACGGCCTGACGGAGCTGAACCGTCGGGAGCTTCCTTCGGCCCGGTTGGTGGCCAACCCAGGCTGCTTCCCCACGGGGGCCCTTCTGGCGCTGGCTCCTCTGGCCCACCACGACCTCATCCAGGGCGATGTGATTTTCGACTGCAAGTCGGGGGTCTCGGGGGCAGGCCGTGGCCTGAGCCTCTTCACCCACTACTCCGAGGTCAATGAGAACGTGCAGGCCTACGGACTGGAGGGGCACCGCCATCTGCCGGAGATCATCCAGGAGCTCAGGAAGGTCAACCCCCGGCTGGGCGCGCGGGTGACCTTTGTACCTCACCTGGTGCCCATGACGCGCGGCATCCTGAGCACGTGCTACGTCTGGCCCAAGGACGGGGCTCTGGGCCCGGCAGACAAGGCCCAGGCCAGAGTGCGGGAGCTCTACCAGGAGTTCTTCCGGGGCGAGCCCTTCGTGAAGGTCGTGCCAGCGCCTCCCCAGACCAAACACACCTGGGGCAACAACGACTGCCTCCTTTACCCCGTCTTCGAACGCAGGACGGGCCGGCTCGTGGTCATCAGTTGCCTGGACAACCTGGTGAAGGGAGCGGCGGGCCAGGCCATTCAGAACATGAACCTGATGTTCGGCCTGCCCGAGACGGCGGGCCTGGACCACCTGGCGGTCTACCCTTGAGGGGCGGCCTTCGCTGCCCGGTGTGCTAGAGTAGGGTTGGCTGGTCGAAGACTCTTCGAGCGGGCAACGCCCCCATCGTCTAGAGGCCCAGGACGGCGGCCCTTCAAGCCGCAAGCAGGGGTTCGAATCCCCTTGGGGGCACGAGCCTTTCGGGTCGAAGACTCTTCGAGATGCCGTGGTCAGTGAGGCCATCCCTTTGCCCGCTGCCTTTTGGGGTCCAGGTCGAAGACTCTTCGAGATGTCACCTTCTGGTCACCACCGCTAGCGCCTCGCGCAACTGGGCCAGGGTGACGGGCTTGGGCACCACCTGGTCCACGTTCGCTGGCTTCTCCCCGGTGGCTTGGATAGCGTCGCCAAAACCGCTCAGCATGAAGATGGGGGTTGCGGGCATCATACCCTTGATGCGGGCTGCCAGCTCCGCGCCGCTCATCTGCGGCATCGCTCCGTCGGTGAGCACCAGGTCGAAGGTGTGCCCCGCGTGCAGGACTGCTAGGGCCTCGCGACCGCTGCCCGCCGTTTCGACGGTGTGGCCATCGCCCCCCAAGTAGCTTGCCACCACCTCCCGGACCAGCGGCTCGTCGTCCACCACGAGCACGTGGAGGTGGCGCAGGGGTCCCTCTGCCGTCTCTCGTCCGCTCCCCTCCTCCGGAGGCGTTTGGACGGGCAGCCTGATCCTGAAGGTGGTGCCTTTACCTACCTCGCTTTCAACCTCGATGGTCCCGCCGTGGCGCTGGACGATGCCGTAGACCACGGCCAGGCCCAGGCCTGTCCCCTGTTCCCCCGTGGTGATGAAAAAGGGTTCAAAGCAGCGTCGGCGGACCTCCTCGGTCATGCCGACCCCTGTGTCTTCCACCGCCAGGACGGCTTGGTCGCCTTCAAGACGCGTTGCCGCCGTCATCGTACCGCCCTGGGGCATGGCGTCCACGGCGTTGAAGATGAGGTTGGTGAGCGCCTCCCGCAGCTCGCCCTCGTTGCCCCTTATGGGTGGAATCGGCTGAAGCTCCACCTCGATGCGGATGCTGACGCCCTTGCTCTGGGCCTGGGCAGCCCACTTGGGCTGGGTGAGGGATACGACCTCTTGTACAAGGTGGTTGAGGTCCACGGCCTGGAACGGCTCCGCTTCCTCTCGCCGGCGGTAGAAGTGGCTGAGACGGCGGACCACGCTGGCGGCATCCTGGGCGGCGGTATGCATTTTGCCCAGATACTCTCTCACCTTCTCTCTGTTCTCCAGCGCTTCGGGGCGGTTCAGCAGGATTTCGCTGAAGCCCAGGATGGGCGTCAGGGCGTTGCTGAAGTCGTGGACGATGCCGCTGGCCATCTGGCCCAGGGCCCATAGGCGTTCTTGCTGGATGACATGCTGCTGGATCCGCTGCAACTCGGTCAGGGTCTCCTCCAGGCGGCGATTGCTCTTCTTCAGCTCTTCCTCCGCCTGCTTCAGCTCAGTGATGTCTGCTGAGAGTATGAAGATGCCCTCAGGCACAGGCTGAATGCTAAGTTCGAACCAGCCGGTATCGCCATTGGGGAAGGTGAACTGATTTTCCATGCGATGCGGAGTGTGTTTCTCCATGCATCGCCGCAGGAAGGCAAACATCTCTGTGTCCTCAATGCCGGGGTAAATCTCCATCATGGTATGGCCTAGCAGCCCTTGTTTCGCTCGACGACCATGCCCTGCAGCGGCATTGTTGATGTAAAGGTAACGCCAGTCGTAGCCAATGATCTGGCATCCCTCCAGCATGTTATCTAAGGTGTTGCGATACCGCTCTTCGCTCGTTCGCAGCGCCTCCTCTGCGCGCTTGCGCTCGGTAATGTCATGGACAGCACCAACCAGGTGGGTACAGTGCCCAGCTTCGTCAAAGGCAGGAGCGATACTAACTTCACCCACCAGCTTTCCAGTGGGATATTCTGACGTCTCTTCCCATCGCACGCTTCTCTTTTCTCGGATAGCTTTTCCGTACCTCTCCAACACCAAGGTCAAAGATGGCTCCGGGATGACCTCATCCACCCGCTTGCCGACCACCTGATCGGAGGTTAGCCCAGTGACTGAGTAAAAGGCCGTGTTAACAGATGTGAAGCGATACCGCCCATCCTTCTCCACTGTCAGAAGGAAGATGACGTCTGCAACGGTGTCATAGATTTTCGATAATAGTTGCTCGCCGTCATGCAAACCCTCGGGTATACGGTCGAACGACTTGGAAGCTGCCATGCTTCACCTCCCCACTACGGAATATCCGTGGGTGCTGCCAGATCGCCGGAAGCTAGCTTTTCGACGAGCGCCTGTCCTCCCTCCGTCAATCGCTCCCCTCCCTTCACAGGCGGATAGGATCAGGATTGCTGCGGTGGCCCGGGGCTCTCTTTCTGGTGACGCCGGAGGCGGGCCAAGATGTCCTTGGCGGTGATCTTGGAACGCTTGCCCTTGGGAATGCCGCTGAGCTCTTGTTCCAGGACGTGCTCCTGTGCCAGGGCCTGGACCGTCTCCGAAATGTAGCCCCGCATCTCCTGACGCTGGGCCTCGACCTTGGCCTCCAGCTCCTTCTCCCGCTGGCGTTTCCTCACCGCCTCGTCCCTTCGCAGGAGCGCCTGCTCCACCTTCGGCACGAGTTCCCGGGGCTCAAAGGGTTTGACCACGTAGTCGTAGGCACCCAGCTTCATGGCCTCCACGGCGGTGCTCACCTCTTCCACCGCCGTGACCATGACGAAGCAGGCATCGGGCTGCATGACCCGCATCCGCTGGAGCACCTCCATGCCGGACATCTCGGGAAGGTGGATGTCCAGGAGCACCAGGTCAAACCTCTCCTTCAAGGCCAGCTCCAGGGCCTGGGCACCGTCGGCGGCGGCGTAGCAGTAGAAGAGCGCCTCGTCCAGGATGCTCAGCAGGAGCTCCCGGGTGGCCGGGTCATCGTCCATGATCAGCGCCTTACCTCTTCGTATCGTCATGCTCCCTCCGCGAGTTGGACAATGGCTGTGCGGCAATCAGTATCGTCGCATTCCTGCCATCACCCCCCTCTCCGCCGTCCGTCGGCATCGGCCATACCTTTCATACATAATAGTAATGTGCGTTTCCTAATTTCATCCCCATTGCAGGCGCCGTCTAGAGCCAAACGGTCCCTCCTGGTGACCCGAAAGGTGCAACATAGTGACCTGCTGCCGGGCACTGACGGGGTTCGCGGGTGGCCCTGCGTCGAGGAACGGTATCTGAAGCCAGGGCATTCCGGCCTGTGGGGCCTGTGGTATACTGTCGGCTGGGCGGAAGTGGCTCAGCGGTAGAGCATCTCCTTGCCAAGGAGAGGGTCGCGGGTTCGAATCCCGTCTTCCGCTCCATCGTCTGCTTTTCCGCCGCCCAGGAAGGGCGGCGGGTTTCTCTGCTGGAAGCAGCCCGGTGCCGGCTCCTTCCTGGTGAGCGGCCCCCTGGAGCCTTCGAGGGCTGGCCGACAGGCTGCTTCCGGGAGCGCCATGGGAGTCCTGTACGTGGTTTCCCGGCAGGCCCGTGAGGGGACCACGGCGCTCTGCGCCGGGCTGGCCCACTTGCTGCGCCACCAGGGGCAGCAGCCTGCCCTCTTCAAGCCCATCGTCGTGGACGACCCGGGAACGGCCCCGGACGGGGATGCGCAGTTCTTCGCGCAGTTGGATGGCAGGGCGCCGCCCCAGGGGTGGCCGTTCCCCGTAAGCCGTCAGGAAGGCCGCGAAGGGCTGTCGGCTGCCATGCGCAGCCAGGTCCTGGCGGCCTTCGGGGAGGTGGCGGGTGACGTGGGGGAGGTGATCGTGGAGGGGCCGGCGGCAACGTCGCCGCAAGGGGAGCCTCAGGCTGCGTGCGGCGACCTGGCGGAGCTCCTCCAGGCCGAGGTCGTGGTCAACGTCCGCTGGACCCCCGCCCTGACGGCAGAGGAAGCCCTGCGTCTGGCGGAGCGGTTTCCTGGCCGGCTGCGGGGGTTCGTTATCAACCGGGTGCCGCGCTACCGGCGCCACGGCGCGCAGACGGAGCTTGTGACGGCGCTGGGCCAGCGGGGTGTGCCGGTGCTGGGTGTCCTGCCGGAAGAGCGGTGCCTGCTCGCCGTGACCGTGGGCCATCTGGCGCGCCATCTGGGGGGCACGTTCCTGTCTGGAGAGGAAGGGGCAGGGGAGCTGGTGGAGCACGTCGTCATGGGTGGGTGGGTGCTGGACTGGGGGGTCGAGTACTTCCAACAGTACCAAAACAAGGCGGTCATCGTCCGCGCGGACCGGCCCGATATTCAGATGGCGGCCCTGCGCACCCCTACCAGGTGTCTGGTCCTGACGGGTGGCCAGCGGCCGGTCCAGTACGTGGAGCACGAGGCCAGGGAGGAGGGGGTGCCCATGGTCCTGGTGCCCACGGACACCCTGACCACGGCCAGAGCGTTGGAGACGCTGTTCCAGCAAGCGACGGTCCACCATCCAGCCAAGGCGGAGTGCGCGGGCAGGCTGCTGGCCCAGGCGGTGGACTGGCGTGCGCTCTTCCCCCTGGCCGTGGGCGCCCCGGAGGCATCGCCTTCAAGTTGACAGGCTTCCGCGCGTCGGGTAGGATTCCCCTGGGGCCAACGGGGACATCCTCCATGGCTTCGCGCAAGTAACGGCACCACCTACCAGCCGACCCTTGCGAAGGGGAAGGGCAGGTAGGTGGTCTTTTTTGGGGGAGCTGTGGCTACCTGGGCGGCAGTGGTCCTGGCGGCGGGCAAGGGGGTGCGGATGAACTCCGCTCTCCCCAAGGTGCTCCACCGGGTGTGCGGGAGGGAGATGGTCCGCCACGTGGTGGAGGCGGTCCGAGCGGTCCACCAGGGGCCGGTGGTGATCGTGGTCTCGCCCGACTCCCAGGCGGTCCGCCAGTGCCTGGGCGACAGCGTGGAGTACGTGGAGCAACCTGAGCCCCGGGGCACGGGGGACGCCGTAGCTAGGGCGGAGCGCCTCCTGGTGGACCGGGCCCAGCACCTCCTGGTGCTGTACGGGGACACCCCCCTGCTGACATCTTCCACCCTTTCCAGGCTCATGGAGTGGCACGAGGCCACCGGGGCGGTCCTGACCCTCGTGACGTTCGACGGTGTTGCGCCGAAAGGCCTGGGGCGCATCGTGAGGGACGCGGAAGGCCAGGTGGTGGCGGTGGTGGAGGAGGCCGAGGCCAGGGGCAAGCAGAAGGCCATCACCGAGGTCAACGGTGGCGTCTACGGTTTCCAGGCGGAGTGGCTGTGGCCCGCCCTGGGGGGGTTGGCGCCATCTTCGACGGGAGAGCTGTACTTGACCGCGCTTGTCGCCAGCGCCTCCCGGGAGGGCCTGCCGGTGGAGAGCGTGTCCTGCCAGGAGCCCGGGGAGCTCCTGGGGGTGAACAACCGCGTGCAGCTCGCCCAGGCGGAACAGGCTATGCGCCAGCGGGTCCTGGAGCGCTGGATGCTGGCGGGGGTCACCATCACCGATCCCGCGTCCACCTACGTGGACGAGGGCGTGGTACTGGGCAGGGACACCGTCATCTTTCCCAACACCACCGTGGCGGGGGCCACGCGGGTAGGGGAGCGATGCCATCTGGGCCCGGGCGCCATGGTCTTCGACTCCACCATCGGCGACGACTGCAAGGTGGTTGCTTCGATGGTGGAGGGGGCCGTCCTGGAAGAGGCCGTTCACGTGGGGCCGTTTGCCCACCTGCGCCCCGGCGCCTACCTGGAGCGCGAGGTGCACGTGGGCAACTACGCCGAGGTGAAAAACAGCCGCATTGGCCGGGGCACCAAGATGGGCCACTTCAGCTATGTGGGGGACGCTGAGGTGGGTCGGGACGTGAACATCGGCGCCGGCACCATCACCTGCAACTACGATGGTGTCCGCCATCACCGGACGGTCATTGGAGACGGGGCGTTCATCGGCAGCGACACCATGCTGGTGGCTCCCGTCCGGGTGGGCGCAGGCGCCAGCACCGGGGCGGGGGCGGTCGTGACCAGGGACGTCCCGCCGGACAGCCTCGCCGTGGGAATGCCGGCCCGCCCCCGGGCCAAGGGCCGGCCAAGAGAGAGAGGGCAACCGAGAGTTGGAAAGTGACGCTGGCTTAGCGGTCCTGGCTTTTGTCCTGGCGCTCCTCGCCTTCCTGGGCACCACCGTGGCCCAGGCCGCTTTCTTGCGCCTGGGGGAAGGGGCGTCGCTGCCGTGGCCGGAGCGGGTGGTCCTGGCCCGGCCAGCCCGCAGGCTCCTGGGTCGCTACGCCCGCGTCTCCCACCTGTTCCCCGTGCTCCGGGTGGCGTCGCTTCTGGTCCTGGGGGCGGCGCTGGTGGGGTGGGGTATGGCCGTGGG
>JACQOS010000070.1 GCA_016202425.1 Chloroflexota bacterium | reverse complement strand
GGCGGATAGTCAGAACGACCGCATCCAGAAGTTCACCTCGGCAGGCGTTTTCCTCGCCAAATGGGGCGCCCAGGGCAGCGGCGACGGCCAGTTGCTTAACCCCATGGACGTCGCCGTGGACGCATCGGGCAACGTCTACGTGACGGAGGCTGGGAACAACCGCATCCAGAAGTTCACCTCCGGCGGCGCCTTCCTGGCCAAGTGGGGCAGCTTCGGCATCGGCGACGGCCAGTTCATCAACCCCTACGGCGTTGCCGTGGACGCATCGGGCAACGTCTACGTGGTGGATCAGCAGAACCACCGCATCCAGAAGTTCACCTCGGCAGGCGTTTTCCTAACCAAGTGGGGCACCCGGGGCTGAGGCGACGGCCAGTTCAACGGTCCTAGAGGCATCGTCGGGCCGACCACCCAGGACGAACTGCTGAGCCGCATCCCCATCCAGGACGAGGAGGTGCACGAGCTGGACCACGCCATCCTCCACGAGTCCCCCGACCGCGTCGCCGCGGAAGCTGCCGACGTCCTCTTCGTGGCCATCGGCACCGTCCTGCGCCTGGACCCGGCCCTGGCGGCCGCCGCCCGGGCCGAGGTCATCGCCAAGAACAACGCCAAGACCTGGGACACCCACCACATCAATTCCGCCGGCAAGGTGACGCGGCGGGGGTAAGCCCCTTCGGCTCCCCGTCATTGCGAGTCCCGACTCTGTCGGGACGTGGCAATCTGGGGTGGGGTCTTCGCCCGCTCATCCTGAGCACCGTCGAAGGACATGAGCGGGACTTCGACAGGCTCACCACGAGCGGTTGATCATAGCGCCCTTTCCCGACAGTAGGTACTAGGCAGACGCCCGCCGGAGTCCTACGGACGCCAGCACCACCATGAGGGCGCCAAAGAGCACCATGGCGCCGATGTCGGCGGCCACGCTGGCTTTGAGAACTCCTTCTCCCTTGATCATCACCTCTTGCAGCGCGAAGTTGGCGTAGGTGAGCGGCAGCACGTGGGCGATCCACTGGAGCACCGGGTGCATCTCCGGAATAGGCCAGAACACGCCGCCCAGCAGGGCCTGGGGCACGATGACCAGAGGAAGGAACTGGTACACCTGGAACTCGTTGCGGGCATACGTCGAGAGGAAGATGCCCAGGTTCACCGAGCCCCCCGCCAGGAGCGCTACGATGAGGAACACGACCAGCAGGTTCCCTGCGTACTCGATGCGGACGACGTAGACGGTGAACAGCAGGATGATGGCGGACTGGAGCAGGGCGAAGAAGCTGAAGCCTGTCACGTAGCCCAGGACCATCTCCATCTTCGTGAGGGGTGACGCTAGCAGACGCTCTAGGGTGCCAAAGGCCCGCTCCCGGAGGAAGCCCACGGCGGTCAGCAGGTACACGAAGAAAAAGGCGAAGAGGGCGATGAACGTGGGCGCGAAGTAGTCGATGGCCTGGTACTGGGGGCCCGCGTAGAGGTAGGTCACCTGGGGCTCGGCCAGCCGCACATCGGCCTGGGCCGCCGCGAGCCGGGCCATGGCCTGGTTGAGTCCCTGGAACAGCATGGGGGCCGTCCTGGACCGAGAGCCTTCCACGATCACCAGCAGCCGGTCGCCTCCCTGTCCGACGACGCTCCTGGCGAACCCCTCCGGGACCACGATGCCCGCCTCTAGCCGACCTTCGCGGAGGAGAGCGTCCAGCTCCTGCCGGGCCACCTCTCGCACCTCGAAGATCTCCACCTGGCGCAGTTGCTCCACCAGCCGCTGGGCAATCGGTGACCGGTCCTCCTGCACGATGCCGAGAGGGAGCTCGCTGGCCCCCAGCCGGATGAGGTAGCTGAGCAGCGAGAGCACGACCATGGGCACGACCACGATGAGGCCGACGGTGCGGTGGTCGCGCCGGAACTGGAGGGCGATGCGCAGGGCAAGGGTGGCGATGCGTCCAGCGTTCATCGAGGGCGTTCCCTTTTTGATGGCTCACCGTTCGACAGGCTCAGGGTGAGCGGGCGTGGATTCATGGCGGTATGCCCTCGTTGCCATGGCCTTCGGCGAAACGCAGGAACGCCTCCTCCAGCGTCGCCTTGCCCGAGCGCTGCCTCAACTCCTGGGCGCTGCCTTCGGCCAGCAGGCGGCCGTCTTGCAGCAGGCCCAGCCGGTGGCACCGCTCTGCCTCGTCCATGACGTGGGTGGAGACCAGAATAGTGACGCCCTGCTGGTTCAGGGACCGGAAGTGCTCCCAGAACTGGACCCGAAGCTGGGGGTCCACGCCCACCGTCGGCTCGTCCAGGAAGAGGAGCGCAGGCCCATGCACTAGGGCACAGGCCAGGGAGAGGCGACGCTTCAAGCCGCCGCTCAGGGTGAAGACCTGGTCGTCGGCCCGCTCCGTCAGGCCCACGAGCCCGACGGCCTGGGAGATGTGCGAGGCCGAGGCAGCGTCGTGCAGCCGGGCGTAGAAGGAGACGTTCTCCCTCACCGTCAGGTCCTCGTAGAGGGCGGTGGCCTGGGGCATGTAGCCGGTCTGGGCGCGCACCGACCGGTCGGGGACACGCCTGCCCAGGACGTGCGCCTCGCCCGCGGTGGCAGGGAGGATGCCCAGGAGCAGGCGGATGAGGGTGGTCTTGCCGGAGCCGTTAGGCCCCAGGAGGCCGTAGGTGATGCCCGGCTCCACCTGGAAGTCGAGTTGGTCGACGGCGGTAATCCTGCCGAACCGCCGGGTGAGGGCGCGGGTCTGGATGACGGGGGTAGGGTGCATGGGGGGAATGGTATCCTGGGTTGGCCTGGCTAGCCTGCACTAGGGGAAGGGGTCCCATAGAGGGTAAACCCTTCGCGCTCAAAATCAGGGTCAAAGGCGATGGCCTTTTCCACTTTGTACTCCTGCATCACTCCAAAGCTTGCGCAGTCCACCAGGCTAAGGTCACGACGCCTCCTCTGTTCCAGCAGCGTTACGGCCTGTTGATGCTCGTGCGGGCCGATCCAGTGGAGATGGAACGCACTGGCCTCGCGAAGGAAGCGGAGGGCACTGGCGAGGCTCAGGCGGCTCTGAAGCAGGGCAGCGGCCTCAATCAGGATATAGCTGTGGACAAGCACGTCTTCGCCGGCCTCAAGGGCGTGTCGGAACAGCTCCACGGCGCGATGGTGATGGGGGTCGGCCCTGTCTGCCATGGCGTAGATGGCAGACGTATCGAGGAAGATCACCGGTCGAAGCCCTTCGCCAGGGCTTTGTCATGCCGCTCCGAAACGGGTGCCAGGTCACCCTGCGCGCTTTGGCCCGATCCGATGAACCGGAACTCTTCCAGGCGAGGACGCCGAGAGGTTGCCAGCCCCAGGTACTCCTGCAAGGCCTCACGGAGGAGTGCGGCCACGGAGACGCCCTGCTCGAAGGCCTTCCTGCGTAGCAGGTGATACATCGCCTCGTCTAGCTGGACCTGGGTGCGTTTCATGTCTGGCGCCTTGGCGCACTGGCAAAAGTATACAGCATGCTGTCACTCCATCACAAGGTGCTCCCTTAGGGTGGGGTCGGAGAAACCATTTCCGAACCGGTTCTAGAGGTGGCGTGCGCGCCGGCGCGTCTTGCTTGGGGCCGGCAAGTTCCTAGAGGACGTCGCGGGGCTTTCCGGCCTCTGCCGTCCCAGGGGCCACGATCCCTTCATCCTCCAGCCGGTCCATGAGCCGAGCCGCCCTGGGGTAGCCGATGCGCAGCCGCCTCTGAAGGAGGGATGTGGAGACCCGCTTGTAGCGGGCTGCCAGCTCCCTGGCCTTCTCCACCAGGTCGTCTTCGTCTGCCGCCATCTCCTCCTGTCGGGCGGAGCCGGGGAGGGGTGCGCTGGGATCGGGCTCCAGGTCCATGGGGGGAAGGGGCGGGCCGCTCTGGGAGCGCCAGAACTGCATGAAATCGGGGATTTCCTCGTCGGAGACGTAGACACCCTGGATGCGCTGGGGCCTGGGCGTCTCGGTGGAGAGGAAGAGCATGTCCCCTTTGCCCAGGAGGCGCTCGGCGCCCACGGAGTCGAGGATGGTGCGGGAGTCCACCTGAGAGACGACGGCGAAGCTGATGCGGCTGGGGAAGTTGGCCTTGATGAGGCCGGTGACCACGTCCACGGAAGGCCGCTGGGTGGCGACGACGAGGTGGATGCCCGTGGCGCGACCCAGTTGTGCCAGGCGGCAGAGGGTCTGCTCCACCTCGTAGGGGGCGGCCATCATGATGTCGGCGAGCTCGTCGACGGCCACTACCACGTAGGGCATGGGCTCTTGGCCCCGGCCGTGCCCCTGGCGGTGGTAGGCTTCGATGTTCCGTGCCCCTGCCTCTTCCAGGCAGCGGTAGCGGCGGAACATCTCCTTGAGCATGCCCTTCAGCACCCGGACGACGCGATCGACGTCCACCACCACCGGCACCACCAGGTGCGGCAGGCCGTTGAAGGGGGTCAACTCCACCCTCTTGGGGTCCACCAGCAGCAGGCGCAGCCTCTCGGGGGGTACCTGGCTGGCCAGGGCCACGATGAGGGCGTTGAGGCAGACGCTCTTGCCGCTTCCGGTGGTCCCCGCCACCAGCAGGTGCGGGAGGGAGCGGAGGTCCACAGCCACGGGGTCGCCCCCGGGGCCAAGGCCCAGAGCCAAAGGCAGTCCTCCCTTGCGAGCGATGGACCGGAACTCTGGGGTCTCGATGACGCTGCGCAGGGTGACTACCAGGGGGTCCCGGTTGGGGACCTCGATGCCCACCACGGACTCGCCCGGCACGGGGGCCTGAATACGCAAGCTGGGAGCAGCCAGGGCAAGGGCCAGGTCCTTCTCTCGAGCAACGATGCTGTCCACCTTCACCCGGGTCTGGTCCTCCACCTCGCTGATGAGAGGCCTGCCCCGGTGGTTGAGCCTGAGGTTCCCTCGATGGTCCCGCTCTTTCATCTCCCGGCGGCGGCGGACCCAGCCTGGGGCGAGGCCGTAGAGGGTGACCGTAGGCCCGGGCTTGATCTGTTCCACGCTCACCTCTACCCCGTGATGGCCCAGGGCCTCCTCGATCTGCTGGGCCACCTCCTCATGCTCCTGGCTCAGGGCCGGTGGCATGACCGGGGGCTCCAGAAAGTCGAGCGTGGGGAGCTTCCATCGCTGGGCCACCAGGCGGCGGGCTGATGCGGCGGCGCCATCGCCCAGGGGGCTGGCGCCGGACTCCGCTCCATGCGGAGGGTGGTGAGGTGCTCCGGCCTGCCCCTCCTGAGGCTCCTCGAAGAAGGGATCGTACTCCTCCGGCGCACCGCGCCCGGCCAGGGCCCAGGCCTCGGCACGCTTCCGCCCCAGGAGGTGCAAGGCAGACCAGCATGTCCTGAGCGTCCAGCGGAGCAAGCGAATGCTCCCCACCAGGCCCCAGCGCGTCCCGGCCAACCCGCCCCGGGCCGTCCAGCGGGGCTGGAGGACCAGGGCCGCCAGGATGCAAAGGAGGGCGACGGTCGCTGCGCCCCTGGGGAGGGCACCACCCCAGACCGCCTGGCCAGCCATGCCACCCAGCGTGGCCTGTGCCATGACGCCCGTGGGGCCGTGGACCGCGCCGAGAGCGCCCTGGAGGGCGGCCAGGAGAAGGGCGCTGGCCAGCCACCAGCGCCAGCCTGCCTGGAGGGCCTGGGGCCGCAGCCGGGCTGCCAAGGCCAGGGCCAGAAGCCATGTGCCCAGAGGGAAGATGCCCAGGCCAACCAAGCGCAGGGTCGCGTCCCTGGCGGCGGGGTAGGCCTGGTCTACCAGGAAGGGGCGGCCCCAGGCGAGGGCCAGGGGGCCCAGGAGAACGAGCACCGCCAGTGCCACCCACGCCCACCAGGAGAAGGGGAAACGCCAGAGCGCTCGAAGCCAGGGGGGCTGGGACCACCGCCTCCGTCGAGCGCGCCGGGTGGCCTGCCTCGCCCGGGGCATCTCTCTACACCTCCACCGACACGGGGATGACGAGCGGCCGAAGGTGGGTCTCGGCGTACAGGAAGTTGCCCAGGGCCTCCTTCAGCTTCACGCTGATGTAGCTCCAGTCCAGGGGCTGGCTCGGCCTCGAGCGATGGTCCAGGGCCCCCAGGGCCGCCTGAGCGGCCCGCTTCATCAGCTCCCCGGCTTCGCCCGGGTCAACGAAGCCGCTAGAGACCACCTCTGGGGTCCCGAGAACCTGGCCAGTGCCCTTGTCAACGGTGAGCACGACGACGACGATGCCGTCGCGGGCCAGCACGCGCCTGTCCCGGAGGACCGCGCTTTTCACATCCCAGAGCCGGAGGCCATCAACGTAGATGTTCCCAGCGGGGACCTGTCCCGCCATCCGGCCGCCGGCGTGGGAGAGCTCCAGCACGTCGCCGTCCTGGAGCACAACGGCGTTATCCTTGGGGACCCCCAGGTCGCGGGCGAGCTGGGCGTGGGCCATGAGGTGGCGGTACTGCCCATGGACGGGCACGAAGAAGCGGGGATGGGTGAGGCTCAGGACCAGCTTCAGCTCCTCTCGGCTGGCGTGGCCGTGGACATGGACCAGGGCCACCTTGTCGTAGAGGACGCGCGCTCCCAGGCGGAAGAGGTTGTCGATGGTCCGGCTGACCACCGTCTCATTGCCCGGGATGGGGGTCGCAGAGACCACGATGGTGTCCCCAGGCATGACCCTGACGTCCGGGTGGTCACCGTTGGCGATGCGCACCAGGGCGGAGGTGGGCTCCCCCTGGCTGCCCGTGGTGAGGATGACCACCTGGCGCTGTGGCAGTTTGCCGAGGGCCTTGAGGGGGACGAGGACGCCGCCGGGGTCCGCGAGGTAGCCCATCTCCTGGGCCATCTTCACGTTGTCCACCATGCTGCGGCCGACGACGGCCACCTTCCGGCCGTGCCGGTGGGCAGAAGTGATCACCTGCTGGATGCGGGAGATGAGGGAGGCGAAGGTGGCGACCATGACTCTGCCCTCTGCCTCACCGATGGCGCGGTCGAGGGCCTCGCCCACGACCCGCTCGGAGGGGGTGTAGCCTGGTAGCTCGGCGTAGGTCGAATCGGAGAAGAGGAGGAACACCCCTTTCTGGCCTAGGCGGGCCACCTCTCCCAGGTCCGATGGCTGGCCGTCCACGGGGGTATGGTCGATCTTGAAATCTCCCGTGTGGACGACGAGGCCCACGGGGGTCTCGATGGCCAGGCCCATGGCATCGGGGATGCTGTGGCAGACGCGGAAGAACTGGACGCGGAAGGCCCCAGCGCGGATGGACTGCTTGGGCTCCACGGCCACGAGCTTGACGCCTCGGAGGGCACGGTGCTCCTTCAGCTTCACGGTGATGAGGCCGTGGGCCAAGCGAGGGGCGTAGACCGGCACGGGCAGGCTGCGGAGAACGTACGGGAGGGCGCCCGTGTGGTCTTCGTGGCCGTGGGTGATGAAGATGCCCCGGACCCGGTCGCGGTGCTCCACCAGGTAGGAGATGTCGGGGATGACGAGATCAACGCCCAGCATCGCCTCTTCGGGGAAGAGGACTCCTGCATCGATCACGATGATGTCCCTGTGGTATTCCAGGGCCATCATGTTCTTGCCGATCTCCCCTAGGCCACCCAGGGGGATTACTCGGAGGGGGTGCTGGGTCATGGGTTGAGCGTCCTAGAGCAAGGAGAGTTGCTGGCTCGCTGGTGCCTCCTCGGTGGGCTTGGCCTGTTGCGTCAAGAGGGAGGGGATCTTCTTGAAGTCCTCCTCCACGATGCTACGGAGGCTCTGCTGGTGCAGCGCCGCTGCGGGATGGTACATGGGGTAGAGGATGAAGCTGCCCAGGCTGCGGGGCCTGCCATGGACTTTGCTGATGGTGGCCCCCGGCAGGAACTTGGCGAGGGAGTGGCGCCCGAGGGTGACGACGACCTTGGGGCGAAGGAGCTGGACCTGCCGGTCGAGGTACTTGCCGCAGGCGGCAATCTCGCCCGGCAAGGGGTCGCGGTTGTTGGGCGGTCGACACTTGACCATGTTGGTGATGAAGACTTGGTCGCGGCGGAGCCCTATCGAAGCCAGAAGCTGCTCCAGGAACTGTCCCGCCGCCCCGACGAAGGGTCGGCCCTGCTGGTCTTCGTGGTAGCCCGGGGCCTCGCCGATGAACAAGAGGGCAGGGTGGTCGGGCCCTTCGCCTGGGACCGCGATGGTCCTGCTTTCGGCGAGACGGCAGTCGGTGCAGGTGCGCACCTGCTGGGCGATCTCCTCGAGCTCAGCCATGGGACGGGAAGAGGTAAGGCATGGGAGAAGTCTTAGACAAAGACTAGATTTTGGTCAATGTATGCTAGCACGCGCGGTGTCAAGAGTCAAGCGCAGCAAAGATGGTGACCGGCTAGGAGGCTGCTGAATCCCGACTGGTCGGGACGACCATCCCCCTGTCCCCCTTCCTAGCTAGGAAGGGGGTAAGAATTAT
>JACQOS010000072.1 GCA_016202425.1 Chloroflexota bacterium | reverse complement strand
GCCCTCTACTACGACAACGGAACATTTTTCACCAAGGACCTGCCCAAGTTCCAGCCCTACGAGCAGCAGGCCAATTTCGAGTACGAGGAGCGGTTCAAGCGGACTGAGGGAAAGGCGCCCTCGGGCAGCGCACGCAAGTGCCACTTCTGCCTGCATCGGCTGAACGCCGGGATGCTCCCGGCGTGCGTGACCACCTGCCCTTGTGGGGCGATGTACTTTGGCGACAAAAATAACCCCAAGGGATTGGCGATGCAGCTCCTGGCCTTCAATCGGGGCATCCGGCTGAAGGTGAGCCAGGGGACGGAACCGCGCGTTTACTATCTGACCTCAGAGGTCGGAACGGCGGATAACCTGAAGGCGTGCCTGGCCTGTCACGGGGCCTAGGGCGACATAGAGGAGGTGAGGACAATGGCAGAGCGGATCATAGAGCACGATGCCCCACCGGCAAGCGGGTGCAACCTGACGCGCCGGGGCTTTCTGAAGGGATCGGCCATCCTGGGCAGCTCCCTGGTATTGGCCGAACGCATGCAGTGGGTCCAGGACCTGGTCCGGCGGGCCGAGTCCGGCGCCCTGGCCGCCGGGGAAGAGTACGCCCTGTCCTGGCCCGAGAATATCCTCTACAGCGTCTGCCTCCAGTGCAATACCGGGTGCCCCATCAAGGCGAAACTCCTGGATGGCGTGGTGGTGAAGATTGATGGAAGTCCGCTCAGCCCGTGGTCGCTGGCGCCCCATCTGCCGTACAAGACGTCGCCCGTCGAGACTGCCAAGCTGGATGCGCCCTTGTGTCTGAAGGGGCAGGCGGGGCTCCAGTCTGCCTATGACCCGTACCGCATCGTCCGGGTGCTGAAGCGGGCAGGGAAGCGCGGCGAGAACAAATGGGTGAGCGTCCCCTTCGACCAGGCGATCAGCGAGATCGTGGAAGGGGGCTTCCTCTTCAAGCAGGTGCCCGGCGAGGAGAACCGCAAGGTCACAGGCCTTCGGGAACTCTGGGCGCTGCGAGATCCCAAGGTGGCGGCGGCCCTGACGGCCGACGTGAACGCGATCCGCGCCAAGAAGATGACCGTGGCGGAGTTCAAGGCCAAACACGCCGAGCATCTCGACAAGTTGATCGATCCGGATCACCCGGACTTCGGCCCCAAGAACAATCACCTGGCCTTCGTCTGGGGCCGGCTGAAGGCCGGGCGGGGGGACCTGATCAGTCGGTTCACCCGCGATGCCTTCGGCTCGGCGAACGCCCATGGCCATACCACTGTCTGCCAGGGATCTCTGTATTTCACCTGCAAAGCCATGGCGGACCAGTTCGTCGAGGGGAAGTTCACCGGAGGGCCGAAGTTCTACTGGCAGGGAGACGCCCAGAACTCGGAATTTATCATCTTCGTGGGTGCGTCCCCCCTCGAGGGCAACTATGGTCCCACGCACCGGTCCAAGGCCCTCACCGAGGGGATCACCGACGGGCGATTAAAGTTCGCGGTCGTGGATCCCCGCCATTCCAAGACGGCCAGCAAGGCATGGAAGTGGATTCCGGCCAAGCCCGGGACCGAGGGGGCGCTGGCCCTGGGGATGATCCGCTGGATCCTGGAGAACGGGGCCTATAACGGGGCCTACCTCCGGAATGCCAACCGCGCCGCAAGCGCGGCGGACAAGGAACCCACCTGGACGAATGCGGCCTGGCTGGTGAAGATCGCCCCCGACGGGAAGCCGGGGGCGTTCCTCCGCGGATCGGATATCGGCCTGAAGAAGGAAGAGCGGAAGACTAAGGACGGCAAGACCTGGGAGTTCGACCCGTTCCTGGTCTGGAAGGACGGCAAGGCGGTGCCCTTCGATCCCAACGACGACAAGAACGCCGTAGAGGGCGACCTGATCGCAGAGGCGACCGTCCAGGGCGTGAAGGCGAAGACGGCGTTCATGGTTCTGTACGATTCGGCCATCGGCCATTCCATCCAGGAGTGTGCCCAGGTCTGCGGCATCGGCGCGCAGGACATCGTGGACCTGGCGCGGGAGTTCGTGAGCCACGGACGAAAGGCGGTGGCGGACATCCACCGCGGGGTGGCCCAGCACACCAACGGTTTCTACAACGTCCTGGCCTGGATGACCCTCAATCTCCTCAACGGGAGTCACGACTACAAGGGCGGCATGATCAAGGCCACGACTTACTCCATCACCAGCGGGGCCTTCGACTTCGGCAAGATGATGCCGGGCAAGACGACGCCCTTCGGCATCAGCATCATCCGCCACGAGACGACCTACGAAGAGTCCACGATCTTCCAGGGCTATCCGGCCAGGCGGGCCTGGTACCCCTACAGCAGCGACATCTACGAGGAGATCATCCCCTCGGCCGGGGACAGGTACCCCTACCAGATCAAGGCCATGTTCCTCTACATGGGGAGCCCGGCCTATTCCCTGCCGGCCGGCCACACCAACATTGAGGTCTTAGCGGATCCCACCAAGATCCCGCTAGTGGTGTGCAGCGACATTCTGGTCGGGACGACCTCGCTGTACGCCGACTACATCTTCCCGGATCTCTCCTATCTGGAGCGGTGGGAATTCCAGGGATCGCACCCGTCCATCGCCCCCCAGGTCCAGCCGATCCGGCAGCCAGTGATGGCGCCCCTCACGGAGACGGTGAAGGTCTTCGGCGAGGAGCAACCCATCAGCCTGGAGAGCATGCTCCTGGCCATCGCGGAGAAACTGGGCCTCCCCGGCTTTGGCTCCAACGCCTTCGGCCCGGGCCT
>JACQOS010000069.1 GCA_016202425.1 Chloroflexota bacterium | reverse complement strand
GAGACCGAATCTGGGGGACACCCCCAGGCCCCTGCCAGAGGGGGTCAAACCCCCTCTGGACTCCCCCAGAAGGAGTTTTGAGACAGGTTGACGGAAGGTTTTCCCTGCCTGCTTCCGGGGTGTGGTATACTAGTAGGGATTCTTTTGGCCGTCGCCACCCCGTCCGCCCCGACGCGGGCCTTCCGCCGAGGGGCTCCATCCCTCGGGCATCGAAGGGGCTATCCGTCCACCGTTCGAGACGCCGATGCCAGAGAAGTACCAGCGAGAGATCGAAGAGATCCTCAGGAAGGTGGCTGAGCTTCAGCCGGCACGCCCGCGCCCCAGGAGACCGGGCGTATTCGGCGGGGTAAGCCGGCAGGCAAGGCGCCCTTTCGCGGCTCTGCGCAGGACGCTCTCCCCGGGACGACTGCTGCTGGCAAGCGTGGCCCTGGTCCTCGTGGCCATCGTCCTGCGGGCCCGTGTCCCGGATACCGCGGGAGTAGTGGCCTGGGCCGCCATCGTGATCTTCGTGGTGGGATACGCCCTTTTCTTCGTTGCCCCGCCCCAGCGGTACCAGAAGCGCTGGCGGGGACGGCCCATCGCCTCGGCAACACCTGGCTGGTGGCAGCGGCTGAGGCGCTGGCTCGGGCTACGCTAGCGGTCGTCCCCGGGCAGGACTCTTCGAGCGGGAAGAACAGCTACAGAACGATCCCGTGGCCCCTCTTGCGGATCGCCAGGTTCACGAAGGTCTCGGTGCGGCGGACGCCCGGCGTGGTCCCCACCTTGCGCCTCAAGAACGTGCCCAGGGCCTCCGGATTGGGCAGGGCGACGCCCACGAAAATGTCGAACGTTCCGGTGGTCAGGGCCACGTACTGGGCCTCCGGCAGTTGGGCCAGGTGGTCAGCCACTTCATCCAACCGGTCGGGATCAGCCTGAACGCCTATGAGGGCTACGGTTCGGTACCCCACCTTCTCGGGGTCGGGAATAGCGGCTATCTGAATAATGCCGTCCTGGACGAGACGCCGCAGGCGCCGGCGCACGGTCCCCTCGCTGACGCCTACTTCCCGGGCGATGCGGGCGTTGGAGGCCCTGCCGTTTACCTGCAGCAGGGCAATGATCTTCCGGTCGAGTTCGTCCATGGTGAGCCGCCTCTTTGCTTCACGATTTCATCCAAAAGTGTACACCAGTCTACGAATTCTGTCAACCCTTCTTGGGGCGGCTGTGTTGTTGACCCGTCGCTGCTCGCCATGGTATGATGGGGCGACGAGGCAGCTTGGAGCCTCCACCTCAACAGGAGCACGAAAATGATCGACCTCACCGACCTGGCCGCCCAGAAGCTACAGGGGATCCTGCAGGAAGACGGGAAGGCCAACGCTGCCCTCCGCATTCGCGTGGAGCAGGGCCACCACGGGCGGTTCCAGTACCTGTTGAGCCTGGAGGAGGAGCCGGGGGACGGCGACCAGGCCATCCACGCTAACGGCATCAGGATCGTGGTGGATACGGAGAGTGCCCCTCTCCTCGAAGGAAGCGAGATCGACTACGTTGAGGGGCTGATGCGGAGCGGTTTCGTCATCACCAATCCCAACGAGCTGCAAGACACGGGCGGCTGCGCCTGTGGCGGCCAGTGCGACTGCGGAGGCCACTAGCCTTCGGCCCCGGAGACGGGCCCCGTTCCTCAGGGCCAGGGACCCTGACTACCGGCCCCGAGAAGCGGCAGCCTCCCGAGACAGGTGGGCATCTTCCTCTGCCAGAAATCGCTCAGCGTCGATGGCGGCCATGCATCCTGACCCCGCCGCCGTGACGGCCTGCCGGTAGACCGGGTCCTGCACGTCGCCGCAGGCGAACGCCCCCGGGACGTTGGTCCTGGTACCGTCGCGCGTGAGAATGTAGCCCTGCTCGTCCATCTCCACCTGGCCGACGAACAGCTCGCTGTTGGGCTTGTGGCCGATGCCGATGAAGACGCCATCGACGGGCATCTCCGTGACTTCGTCTGTCTTGACGTTGCGGAGCCGCACCCCTGTCACCTGGCCCTCTTCTACCCCCAGGACGTCTTCCACCACGGCGTTCCAGAGGAAGCCAATCTTGGGGTTGCCCAGGGCGCGCTCCTGCATGATCTTGGAGGCCCGGAGCTGGTCCCTCCGGTGGACCACATGCACCCTGGTGGCGAACCTGGTGAGGAACAGCGCCTCCTCCATGGCGGTGTCGCCTCCGCCCACGACGATGACCTCCCTGTCCTTGAAGAAAAAGCCGTCGCACGTGGCGCAGGCGGAAACGCCGTGCCCCATGAGAGCCGACTCCGACTTCAGCCCAAGGAGTTTCGCGCTGGCCCCAGAGGCGATGATGAGGGCCCGGGCCCGGTAGACCTGCTCATCGTCCACCGTGACGCGGAAGGGCCGCCGGGAGAGGTCCACGCCGGTCACCACGCCACCAACGAACCGGGTACCGAACCGCTGGGCCTGCTGCTTGAAGACTTCGACGAGTTCCGGCCCTTGGATAGCGGAGACAAAGCCGGGGTAGTTCTCCACGTCGGTAGTGATGGTGAGCTGCCCCCCAGGCGGGACGCCTTCGACCACGAGGGGCCGCAGCTCCGCCCGGGCCGTGTAGAGCGCAGCGGTGCAACCCGCGGGCCCAGAGCCGATGATGATGACGTTTTCCACAGCTCCATTAACCATTTTCGTCCTCTTCACTCCTTCCCGACAGCCGTCGCAGGGCTCAGGGAGCGCCCCTGGTACCTACGGCGAGGCGATGCCGTGCCGGAAGTATTCTACGGTCTTGACCAGCCCCTCTTCAAGACCCACGCGGGGACTCCACCCCAGCCCCTTGGCGGCCAGGGAGTTATCCAGGTGGACCTTGAACACCTCCCCTGGCCGAGGCGACGAGTACTGGGGACCACCTTCGTAGCCTATGATGCCCTTGAGCAACGCGAAGATGCGGTTCACCGATACACCCTGCTGCGTGCCGATATTGTAGGCCTCCTCCTTGGCCCCCTTGAGGGCGTGCAGGTTGGCCTCCACGGCATCGTCCACGTAGAGGAAGTCCCGTTCCTGCTCCCCCGAGCCAAAGACCACCGGGCGACGCCCCTCCAGCATGGCCAGGGTGAAGATGGCGACGACCCCGGCCTCCCCGTACGGGTCCTGACGGGGGCCATAGACGTTCCCGTAGCGCAGGATGACCGAGGGAAGGCCAAAGGACCGCTGGTACAGCACCAGGTACTTTTCCACGGCCACCTTGGACACCCCGTAGGGCGCCAGAGGTTGGAGGGGATGGGCCTCGTCGCAGGGAAGGTATCTGGGCTCGCCATAGATGGCGCCGCCGCTGGAAGCAAAGACCACCTTTTCCACGCCAGCGGCGCGGCAGGCCTCCAGGAGATTGAGCGACCCCAGGATGTTCACCCGGGCGTCATAGAGAGGGTCCCGGACGGAGACGAGGACGCTGCTCTGGGCCGCGTGGTGGCTCACCCAGCGGGGACGCTCTCGCCGAAGGAGACCATGGAGTTCGGGATCAGTGATATCCACCTGGTAGAAGGCGGCCCTGGGGTTCACGTGTTCCCGGCGGCCGGTGCTCAGATTGTCCACCACCACCACCCGATGGCCCTCTTGGACGAGACGGTCCACCAGATGGGAGCCGATGAACCCCGCCCCTCCAGTGACCAGGACGGTATCTTCAGCCAAGGGACCGCGCCCGCTCGGCCACTAACAGGCTGCTGAAAAAGGGGAGTCCAGAGTCCCGAGAGTCGGGACGGAGCCTGCCCTGAGCGAAGTGAAGGGACGGGGGTCTGGGGGTGTCCCCCACTGGGCACTGCCCAGACCCACGACTCGCTACCGTCGCCTGTCG